>CAZRFT010000230.1:0-5448 GCA_964599255.1 uncultured Neptunicoccus sp.
AGTGATTGATTCCAAAAAATAAATTGACCGCGAATCTGCTTTGACTCATGTTGGCCTCAAATGACGCCGAACAACGGCGCAGGGTAGAGGCAGAATAGTGAATAAGAAAACCGAAAAAGCGGTGAAACTACCGCTCGGCCAAATTTTGGATGGCGATTGCATTGAGGTGATGAATAGCTTGCCCGAAGCAAGTGTCGATCTGATATTCGCCGATCCCCCGTATAACTTGCAGCTAAAGGGCGAGCTTCATCGCCCGGACAA
The DNA here is from genome assembly GCA_964599255.1 of uncultured Neptunicoccus sp. GTDB lineage: Bacteria > Pseudomonadota > Alphaproteobacteria > Rhodobacterales > Rhodobacteraceae > Amylibacter. Next base: position 262 of record CAZRFT010000230.1, read on the forward strand.
TTCCAAAGTCGATGCTGTTGATGATGAGTGGGATCAATTCGATAGTTTTGCCGTCTATGATGAATTTACACGGAATTGGCTAAGAGCCGCACGTCGCCTTTTGAAACCCAATGGCGCGCTCTGGGTGATCGGCTCTTACCATAATATTTTCCGCGTGGGCACAGCGTTACAGGATGCAGGTTTTTGGATCCTAAACGATGTGGTTTGGCGGAAAACAAATCCAATGCCCAACTTCCGCGGCATGCGCCTGACAAATGCACATGAAACCATGATTTGGGCATCGAAATCTGAAAAAGCAAAACCGACCTTTAACTACGAAGCGCTGAAGGCAATGAATGACGGTGTGCAAATGCGCTCTGACTGGTTGCTTCCGATTTGTAATGGCTCGGAACGTCTAAAAGATGAAAACGGCGATAAAGCCCATCCCACACAAAAGCCCGAAGGCTTGTTGCATCGGGTTTTGATTGGCTCAACCAACACAGGTGATGTTGTTCTCGATCCCTTCTTTGGCTCGGGCACAACGGGTGCTGTTGCCAAGAAGCTAGGTCGTAATTTCATTGGGATCGAGCGCGAAGAAAGTTATCGCAAGATCGCGAAGAAACGCATTAAGGAGGTCACGCCTTTGGCCAAAGATGCGTTAGAAGTCTCTACATCGAAACGGGCGGAGCCACGCGTTCCCTTTGGACATTTGATCGAGCGCGGGATGTTAGAGCCGGGTGATAAACTTTACTCCATGAATGAACGCCGGGCTGCACGCATCCGTGCAGACGGCACGTTGGTCGCCGACGGGATCAAAGGTTCGATACACCAGGTCGGCGCAAGCCTAGAAGGTGCGCCAAGCTGCAATGGCTGGACCTATTGGTATTTCAAGAAAAAGAACAAGCTCGTCCCCATCGATATGCTGCGCAAACAAGTGCGCTCTGAGATGGCAAATTAATCAGTTACCGCCTATCCGAAGCTTCGCTCGATTTCGCTTCGGATAATGCCAACTTAAGCCCCGCCCTTTGTGGCGGGGTCTTTTTTTGATTGCGCGCCATTCGGCGCGCGATGGGCTTGGCGCGGTCGGGCAGGTAAACCTGCCACTTCCCACGCCAAATGAAGGCTTTGCCTTCATGGTCATAATGTCGACTTAAGAACTTGCCCGCTTCAAACGATCATTGATGGCCACACCTAAGCCATACGCAGGTACCGGGGCAACGGTAATTTTGGATTTTGTGGCTTCTATCGCCAACCGATCGGCGGCATGAAGCATTGCGAACAGATTGGCTGCAGCCTCGGTTAGATCAGCCGTTTGGGAAAGATTGAAATCGCCTTCCCTATCACCAAACCCGATATGCACCGCTTCAGGTGGCCATTCTTCACAGTCAAGAACCAGGGGCGTGTTTGGCGCATAATGCTTTAGAAGTTGTCCTGGGGACTTGGGCTTGTCTTCAGAGGAAAGTGGCTCGGGCGTGATATCTGTTAACTCTCTGACCATTTCACTGGTCATTGCCCCGCTGCGAAGTAGGAAAATCCGATCTTCTTCGGGCATAAGAATTGTCGATTCAAGACCCACGCTTGATACCTCGCCTTCCAAAACCATCGCCACCCGCATGCGCACATCCACCGATAGATCTCCCGCTCGCGTTGGACTGAGCTTGCCTGAAATATTGGCTGATGGGGCGGCAATCGGTCCGTTAAAGGCGGATAATAATTCTTGCGCCGTGGGGTGGTTTGGCACCCGCAAAGCAATGGTTGATAGGCCAGCTGTGACCAGCTCCGAAATCCCCGCATCTCCGCACAGGGGTAACACCAAAGACATCGGGCCTGGCCAAAAGGCTGCGGCCAATCGGCGCGCCAAATCATTAAATTCGGCAATCTCTTCCCCCATTTCTAGATCACGAATATGCGCAATTAAGGGGTTGAATTGCGGACGGCCTTTGGCCGCAAAAATCTCTGCAACGGTCGCGCCATTTCGAGCGTCTGCACCAAGACCAAAAACAGTCTCTGTTGGGAAGATGACAAGCTCCCCGTTTGAAAGCGCTTTTGCGGCTTGTTCTGTCGTTGCGACCATTTGGATGCTTTGCCTTGCAGTTTTCTAATCGTTTGATAGCCCATAGCCAGCTTTTTGATTTATTGCAAAGGTCCCCCATGGGCAAAATACGCCACCCTTTTGAAACGCCCCCCGAAAACGGAACCGCACTGGAAATTGCCGATGGGGTGCTGTGGATGCGCCTGCCTTTGCCCATGGCGCTCGATCATGTGAATGTCTATGCTCTGCGCGAAGGCGATGGTTGGGTGATTGTGGACACCGGTTTCTTTTCCAAAAAGGGAACCGAGACTTGGAAAGCCTTGATTGAAGGTCCCTTGCAAGGGGGGCAAATTAAGCGCGTCCTCCTTACCCATCATCACCCAGATCATGTAGGTGCAGTTGGATGGTTTATGAAGGAATATGGGGCAGAACTGATCACCTCGCGCACTGCCTATCTTTTGTCCCGCATGCTTATCCTTGATGAGCAAGAAACCCTGCCTGAAGAGGTGATGGATTATTATTGGAAACACGGCATCCCTAAAGAGGTCTACGAGGCGCGTGCTAAAAGCCGCCCTTTCAACTTCGCCGATACGGTGCATCCCCTGCCAATTGGGTACACGCGCATCCAAGACGGGGACCAGATCCAACTGGGCGATCGCCACTGGGATGTTCTAAGGGGTGATGGCCACGCACCAGAGCATCTATTGCTGATGTCGCGCGATGACGATCTGTTGCTTGCTGGGGATCAGATCATCCCTGGCATTTCATCAAACATCTCCATTCACCCAACCGAACCTATGGCCGACCCATTGGGTGAATGGTTAGAAAGTTGTGAACGGCTGCGCGAAATTGTCCGCGATGATCAATTTATTCTGCCTGGCCACAAGCTTCCGTTTTATGGTGCCAAAGAAAGATTGACCCAACTATTAACGCACCACGCAGGCGGCCTATCTCGCATGGTCGAGATGATGGATAAACCCCGTTTGCCCATCGAATTTTTTGACACGCTGTTTATGCGCAAAGTGTCCGATTTAGAATTTGGATTTGCCTTTGGGGAAACGCTTGCGCATTTGCGTCATCTCGAACAGACAGGTAAAATCAAACGCGAAATGCATAAGGACGGGCAATACCGATGGCTGAAGATCTAGGCGAGGAAATCAAAACCAGTGCAGAAGCAGTGGAAGAGGCAGCACTTGCGGAACTCTATGCTGTCCGTGTGGACGAAAATGGCAATGTTGAAAAACAGCAACAAGCCGCCCAGGTTGGAAAACCCGTTTCCCAAAAATCGCCTGCGGAATGGGCCTATGAGCGCATCGCCATGTATATTCAAAACTTTGAGCAAACCTTGGACAGCGAACAAGAAGTTGCGATGGGCTTTGCCGGATCTGATGCAGGGAACCTAAAGATTCAGGGCATGGGTTATTTTGCGCCTGACATCGTGACCTTTTACGGCACGGATATGAGTGGCGCAAAGATGCAATTGGTCCAGCATGTCAGCCAACTTAACGTCATGCTGGTTGCAGAACCCAAAGCGGCCGATCACGAAGAGCCAGTTCGCATTGGTTTTAAGCTGGCCAATGAGATTAAAGAAAAAGGCTAAGCCCACTCTTCCAAATCCTTGAATTTTACGGCATAGACTCTGGCAAATCGGATAAGGGAACAGGTGACTCGACATGGCAAAGAAGCACAAGCACGGCACAATGGATACATCCACACAGGAAAAGACCTTTCAAGGATTTGTGACTTGGTCAATTTGGATCAGTGGCATTAGTATCGGCGTATTGGTATTTTTGGCTTTAACAAATTCCTAATCTTCGGGGTGGGCAAATGAAACTGGGACTAAAACTCGCCGCATTATTAATGGTTTTCGCGGTTTCGGCCTGTACTACACAAGAGGTCGTCTACGCCCCAGATATCGAAGTCCAATCCAAAGCCTATAAACATCCAGGGCCAGCGACCGTTACGCTGCTTACGATGATCAATAATTCCACAGGCGGTGGTGGACATTCTGCGGTAATGATCAGTGGCAACACACGTGTTATGTACGATCCGGCTGGACGCTTCAAAGACCCACGGGTCGCAGAACGCTATGATGTCCTCTACGGTGTCACGCCAGAGGTTTTACAGCGCTACAATTCCTTCCACTCACGCGACACACATCATGTGCTTATTCAGGAATTAGAAGTCGATCTAGCAACCGCAAACGCTGTGATCCAATCCGCACTTCAACAGGGAAATTCACCCGATGCACTGTGTGCGAATAACACGGCCGTTTTGCTTAGCCGCGTGCCGCAATTTTCAAATATCCGTCACACATTCTTCCCCAAGTCATTGGCCGAAAACTTTGGAAAATACGAAGGTGTGAAAACCACACGATACTATGAAACTGATGTCGGGCAGAACTATCAATAAGTTCATATCGCCTGATCTTCGGATTAAGGGAAAATAATGCTACGCAGTTTGATACTTGTCTGTCTATTGGGGTTGCTTGCGGCCTGTTCCACGCCAAGTGTGGAAAGCACCAAAAACGATCCAACGATTCAAAAAGTTGCGTACAAGCACAACACACCTGCATCCGTTAGCCTAATTACAATCTTTGCCAATGACACCGGCCATGGTGGGCATTCCGCAATCGTTGTGAACGGCTCCCAACGTGTGATCTTTGATCCCGCTGGGTCTTACCGCTCAGATGACGCGGTGCGTCGCTACGACGTTGTCTACGGTGTGACGCCCCGGATTCTTCAACAATATCTCTCTTATCATGCGCGCGAAACGCATCATGCGCTGATCCAAGAAATCGTCGTTCCTGCGGAGGTCGCCGAAAGAATGTTGAACAAAGCCATGACCAGCGGCTTGGTTCTCAGCGGCCTGTGTACAACCGCAACCGCCGCTATCCTTCGCTCTGATCCCTATTTTTCCAGCGTGCAATCCACCTTGTCGCCACGCCGCTTTGCGGAAAATTTTGGCAAACTGCCGGGCGTAAAAAAATCTCGCTACTACGAAAATGATGAAGGGCAAAACGTCAATTAACGTTCTGCCCTTAACTCAACGAGAATCGATGCCGAAGCTATTTTACTTCAAACGTAATCTTTAGCGTCACGCGAAAAGCTTCGACTTTGTTATTCACCACTTTCACGGATTGATCTTTCACCCAAGCAGAGGTGATGCCCTCAACC
>CAZRFT010000231.1:0-4112 GCA_964599255.1 uncultured Neptunicoccus sp.
TTTATTCAACCTATTGCAATTGGATCAAAGACGGGATCTGTATCTATCCGCTTTGTTTAATTTGCACGGCTTCATTTGGTGCGGTCGGCGTTGTTTATGCCGTGGCACTTGCTTGGGTAATTTCTGGAACAATCGCCGGTATTTGGGGTTGGCGCTTTATTGATCGCGCGCAATCGCGGGCGTTAACATCTGCGCGAACGTGATTGCGTTTGCGCGGTATAGACCTATTTTTAGGCGAAGTGAGATAGGAGTTTAAGATGTTCTTCAAAACCAAGCCAGTGGACGTTCCTGCAGCTGATGCTGCTTTACCTGGACGTCCAGATGCGATCCCGACGGCCAAAACGCATTTCGTCAACGGCAACCCTTTAAAGGGTCCTTATCCAGAGGGGTTTCAACAAGCCATGTTTGGTATGGGCTGTTTTTGGGGGGTCGAACGCATCTTTTGGAATCTCGATGGGGTTTGGGTGACTTCGGTTGGTTACGCGGGTGGACATACGCCCAACGCGACATACGAAGAAGTCTGTACAGGTCACACCGGCCATAATGAAGTTGTGCATATCGTCTATGACCCTTCCAAGACCTCTTATGAGAAGCTCTTGAAAGCATTTTGGGAAAACCACGATCCAACCCAAGGTATGCGTCAGGGCAATGACCGCGGCACCCAATATCGTTCGGGCATCTATACGTATAATGCTGAACAGAAAGCTTTGGCTGAACAAAGCTTGAAAGAATTTCAACCAGTGCTGTCAGAGCGCGGTTACGGTGTGATCACCACAGAAATTGGAGAGGCGCCTGATTACTTCTATGCAGAAGATTATCACCAACAATACCTTGCCAAAAATCCAAACGGCTATTGCGGTTTGGGCGGTACGGGCGCGATATGCCCAATTGGAACAGGAGCTTAATACGTGCCAACATTTACCGCACTCACCACAATGGAAGGCAAGGCCGGTGCCGAAGCCTTGGGTGAGCTTTTAGAAGGCCTTGAGCCTGCACCATATGGCGTGGGCGTTTTCGAAGTCGAGGACGGCTCGGGTATTTGGGAGGTCGGTGCTTATTTCTTAGATCGCCCAGATGATGTGGCGCTCGACCTGCTTGGGGCGACCGTTAAGGCACGACCCTTCGCGGTGTCGGAGGTGCCAGATAAGGATTGGGTGGCAGAGGTGCGCCGCGAACTATCGCCCGTTATTACCGGCCGTTTTTTTGTCTACGGCGCTCATGATGCCGATAAGTTACCCGATGACGCCGTTGGTTTGCGCATCGAGGCCGCAATGGCATTTGGCACGGGCCATCATGGCACGACCCAAGGTTGCCTGACCGCCATCGACCAATTAGCGGTGTCTGGCTTTGTGCCAAAAAACACACTCGATGTAGGATGTGGGACGGCGGTCCTGGCCATGGGGGCGGCTAAAATTTGGGATGTTCCTCATCTTGCAAGCGACATCGATCAAATCGCTGTCGATACGTCCGTCGCAAATATCCGCATTAATGATTTGGCGGGGAAGATCGAGGTTGTGGAATGCGCAGGTTTTGATCACCCGGACATTCACAAGGGCGGGCCTTATGATTTGATTATGGCAAATATCCTAAAAGGCCCATTGGTGGATTTGGCATCCGATATGGCGCAGCACGCAGAGGCGAAGGGTTATGTTGTTCTTTCAGGTATTTTAAATGATCAAGCAGAGGAGGTGATCAAAGCCTATGGTGGCAATGATTTTGTCTTACACGATCATCTAAAAATCGGCGAATGGACGACACTTGTGCTTCAAAATTCCTAAACCCTTGATCGCAATGGGGCTTTTCGCATAGCCTTTTGCCAGTTCCGGGGAGGCGCGACAGCATGCAAGATAATCGATCCGATTTTCAAAAACGTCTGGAAAAAATTGGCGGGGATACCACCCGCAGCTATACCCGCGCTCAACGTGGGACGCGTACGGGCATGTATGATTTTGTCGAAGAGGAACGTGCCAAACGGCGCAAGTTCAATTGGCGTGCATTGGTGTTTATGTTTGTTTTATGTTGGGGCTTGATGCTGGTGCTGAAGGCATATTTGATCACGGATATGGGCGAAGAAGCCTATCAGGCGCGTCTTGTGGAACTGCAATCAAACGAAGATCGACTTTCCCAGATTGGCGCATTCTTGGTCGAACGCGGTGCGGTATCAAGTTTGGTGGAACGCACCCTTTTCCCGGCAGCAACGGCAAGACGCGAAGGGCAATAAGCGGCTAAGAGAACAGAAAAAAGGCTTGGAACAGGGGGTGTTCCAAGCCTTTTTAGATTGCTGCAAGCAGCAATTTTATTAGCGGATATTTTTGATATCACCGTATGCGATGCCGATATCGTCTAGCTCACGTAGAGTTAGTTTATAAAGTTCCGCACGTGTTTTGCGTGTTTCGTTCCAGCGAGCAACGCGCGCTGAAAATGCAGAGATTGAATAACCGATTTTAGAAAACGCGGCTGTGTTATTGTAAAGTTCGATGCTTGCCATTGGTCGAATCCGTTGATTGGGAGGTTGTTTCTAAGGCCCATATAGGAGCGGGAATTCAAACTTACCAATGCAGTTTCTGCATTCCCGAAATGCAGTTTTTGCAACGGGTCGCAACCCCTCAATCACCGTGTCGTTTTTCTGCCAAAAAGAAATTTCTTGGCGCATGTTCTTGTTTTGTGCTAGGCAAAGAAAAAACAAAAACAGGGCAGTCATCATGCGCATTATCGGCCTAGATCCGGGTCTGCGCCATTTAGGGTGGGGCGTGATCGAAAAACGCGATTCGAAACTCATTCATATCGCCAATGGTGTCTGTAAATCATCTGGTGATGACTTGGCCATCCGGCTGAATTCGTTGTTTATGCAACTCACGGAAGTCTTCTCAGAGTTTTCGCCAAATGAAGCGGCGGTCGAGCAGGTTTTTGTCAACCGTGATGGTGCCTCAACACTAAAGTTAGGTCAGGCGCGTGCAGTATGTTTGTTGGTTCCGGCACAAGCACAGACGGCGGTTCATGAATACGCGCCGAACACAATCAAAAAGACCATCGTTGGTTTTGGACATGCAGAAAAGTTGCAAGTTCAGCAGATGCTAAAACTACAGCTTGGTCAGATCGAATTTGCAAATGCTGATGCCGCTGATGCTGTTGCAATTGCCCTCTGCCACGCTCATCTTGGTGCCGCCCAAAAGCGGTTGGCTGCACAATTGGGGGCGGCATGATTGGGAAGCTTACCGGACGGATCGACTATAAATCGCTCGATCATATTTTGTTGGATGTGAATGGGGTTGGCTATCTGGTTTATTGCTCCGAACGTGTCCTTACAAAATTGCCACCAGCCGGTGAATTGGTCGCTCTCTATACAGATCTTTTAGTGCGCGAAGATAACTTACAGCTTTTTGGGTTTCTGACCGTCGCTGAAAAAGAGTGGCACCGCCTTTTGACCACTGTCCAAGGTGTGGGTGCCAAAGCCGCGTTGGCAATACAATCGGCATTGGGCACTGACGGAGTGCAACGCGCAATAACCTTAGGTGATGCCAATGCGATCAAAGCGGCTCAGGGCGTGGGTCCTAAGCTCGCGCAACGCATTGTGACGGAGTTAAAGGATAAAGCGCCCAATATGATGGCAATGGGCGCCTCTGCTCGATCAGAGGCTGATACTGGGGATTTCGATCCAATAGAGCGTGAGATATTGGCGACATCGCAAAGCCTCCTAGCGGGTGCAGAGGCAGATGCTCTCTCTGCGCTTGTGAACCTGGGTTACGGACACGCAGATGCGGCCGAGGCTATTGCAAGGGCAGATCTGCCGGATGCGGATGCGAGCGGATTGATTAAAGCGGCGTTAAAACGCCTCGCACCTGCGGGCAGATAGCGATAGGGTTCCCCCATGCGCGATGATACATCCGAATTAAATCCAAACGCGACCGCTGAAGAGCTGGACCGCGCTTTGCGTCCGCAAAGCTTGGATGAGTTCATAGGCCAGGCCGAAGCGCGTGCCAATTTAAAGGTTTTTATCGAAAGTGCGCGCAAACGCGGTCAAGCGATGGACCATACGCTGTTTTATGGCCCGCCTGGCTTGGGAAAAACCACACTTGCGCAGATCATCTCGCGTGAATTGGGGGTTAATTTCA
>CAZRFT010000232.1:0-3466 GCA_964599255.1 uncultured Neptunicoccus sp.
GCGCCGCCCTCTCTATTTGCAAAACCGCTTATCTTTTGCCCGCCGTGGTGGTTGTGGAGCTTAAAAAGCCCTGCGAAACTGATCTTCATTCGATGGATCTAGAGATGATCCAGATCGAGCTTGCCACGGACAAACCACAGATGCGCGCCGTTTCAGACGGCCCCGTTCCCTTAAGTTTTGCCAAAGATGCACGTGTCTATGTGTTTCGCCCTAATGATGGGGGCGAGGAACATTACGCTGTTGAAATCGGTCATCCAGCGCGCGACAAGCCCGTCCTTTCCCGCCTACATTCGGCCTGTTTTACAGGCGATATTATCGGGTCCTTGAAATGCGATTGCGGTCATCAACTGTTCGCGGCTCTCACCGCGATTTCCGAAGAGGGCAACGGGGTTCTGCTTTATCTTAACCAAGAGGGGCGTGGGATTGGGCTTGCGAACAAGATGCGTGCCTATTCCCTTCAAGCCGAAGGGTTTGATACGGTTGAGGCCAATCATCGTCTTGGCTTTGAGGATGATGAGCGGAATTTCCGAATTGGCGCAGAAATCCTCCGCTTAATGGGTTTTTCTGAGGCCCGTTTGATGACCAATAACCCTGCCAAGGTAAAGAACATGGAGCTCGCAGGGATTAAAGTCCCAGAACGTGTGGCCTTGAAGGTAGGCGAGAATCCATTGAATGCGGCCTATCTTGCGACCAAAGCCAAGAAGAGCGGGCATCTGCTTTGAGGATCACCCGCGATGATCTTGTCATCACCAAATGGGGCGCGCGGTTTATGGGCGCGGAATACCCCTGCGCGATAGGACGCGGGGGGATCGGCGTCAAACAAGGCGAAGGCGATGGGGTTACCCCTAAAGGGGAATTTCGATTGCTAGAGCTTCGCTATCGCCCTGATCGAATTGATCTTGGCCAACTGGCCGTGGATTCAATTCCCATTCTGCCGGGCGATATCTGGTCAGATGACCCCAAAGACCCCGCCTATAACCAACCGCTTAAATCTCGAACGCATGGCTTCAGTCATGAAACCATGCGCCGCGCCGATCAGCTTTATGACGCGGTTGGCATCCTCGATTTCAATTATCCCAATGCGAAGCCCGGCAAGGGCAGCGCAATTTTCCTCCATATCTGGCGCAAACCCCGCCACCCAACCGAGGGTTGCGTGGCCTTCGCGCGTCATGATTTTTTTGACATCTTAAATCATTGGAAAAAAACTTCCCGCGTCATCATTAGATAAATCATTCCGAAGCGGCCTTATTTGCAAATTCACATCCTTTGACCATAGAATGGAGCGAGCAAAGGTTGATCTTTGCCACGGACATTGCTTCACCGCGCGTTGCTATCGCGCCCAGATAAAAGAGGGAATTATGACATCACTTCCAAAACTCTGCTTTGCCACAGCGGCAATATTCGCGTTGATCGGGATGCTTTGGGGCATTCACATGTCAGCAACAGGGGATCATTTGCTCTCGCCCGCGCATGGGCATTTGAACCTAATCGGTTTTGTCGCATTATCAATATTTGGTACCTACTATGCACTGACACCCGCCGCAGCGAAATCGCGTTTGGGCATGGTGCATTACGTTTTGACGGTTGTAACCGTGTTGATGATGGCACCAGGAATCGTGCTTGCCATCACCGACAAAGGCGCGTTTCTTGCGCAAATTTCTTCCGTCCTTGGCGTCGCCACAATGGGTCTGTTCCTATTCATTATTCTGCGCCACGGAGTTGGTGCCTCTAAATAAGGATTTAGCCGTTTAATAGTTCGGCGATATTGCTGTCCAAGACTTGAGCGAATTCTGCATCATTGCCAGGGTTCGCGGCGCAATGGCCAAAGTCGGAATTCACAGGGCAGAATTTAGCGCCGGGGATCAGCGATGCTTCAAGCTCGTTATCTTCGGGCGGGAAATAAAGGTCTTGGGTGCAGGGCATCAGGATTGTGCGGGCTTTGATGGAGCCGAGCGCTTTTGCAAGATCGCCGCCAAATTCTGTACCGGCACTCACATCGCCCGCCTGCCATGTCGCGAGTTTACATAAAAGGTCATTGGCATCCCAATTCTCTGCGTGATCCTCGGCCCAGTCATCAAGCAAGGCCGCGACGCTTTCATAGCCCAATTCACGGTAGAGACCCTTGCGATAGAAGGTTTGTGAAAAGGCCCAACCTGCATAGACGCGACCGAATGCCTTCAGTCCCTCAGCCGGTTGAGTGTCATAGTTCCCATTGTTCCAAATGGGATCAGCGCAAAGTGCGGCTTTCACCCCTTCTAAAAAAACAAAATTATGGGGTGAGGTTTTGGCGGATGCACAGAAGGGCAAGATTGCTTTGACCATATCGGGATATTGCACGGCCCAATTATAGGCCTGACATCCCGCCATGGACCAACCCAAAACGAGTGCGATTTCCAGTACACCAAGTTCGGCTGTGAGCAATTGATGCTGCGCACGGATGTTGTCTTGAAAAGATATAGCAGGGAAAGACGCCCCCGATTGAACCGCATTGCTGGGTGAAGAAGACTTACCGCCGCCAAAGAGATTGACCGAAATGATGAAATGTCGGGCCGGATCTAGGGCGCGACCCGAACCAAAGAAACCTTCGTTGCGGTCATGGGAGCCCGTGTAGAAGGTTGGCATGACAACCACATTTTTCCCGTCGGCAGCGAGGGTTCCATAGGTTTGATAGACAAGTTTTGCGTCTTTCAGAATCTCGCCTGAATCTAATTGAAAATCACCCAGCTCATAGGTTTTCGCAGTCTCGGTCATCATTCCTCCCTATTCGGGTAGTTCTGTGAAATAGGCGATGCGCTCGGATATCACGCCTGTTTTTTCAAAATGGATCAAGGCGGCACCTTGGAAATCCGTATCGGTTGCGCGCCACCAGCACCACGCGCGCCCCGCCCCGTCTGTCGCCTCTACTACAACGTCTGTGTATGTCAGAAACGGGAAGCCGAGCTTCCCGTCATTGATTGCTGCGACATCGGCTTTGAACGCCTCAACAAAATCAACAAACCCATCGCAATAAATGCGGCCCGTGTTGGGATCATCATAGTGAAAATCAGGCAGTACCGCGGTCAGGCTCAACGCGCCATCACCAAGGCGCCAACCTTCAAGATAGATATCAAGGCGATCATGCCCCGTCATAAACCCAACCTTTAATTATTATGCCCAGCCCCAAGGGGCCGGGCGTGCGTTTTAATAGAGGCGCAGATATTCCTGCACTTCCCAATCCGTGACCGCTTGGTGATAGCGCTCCCATTCATCGTTTTTATATTCGATGTAGGACTTACGCATCACGGAACCCATCACCTTTTCTGCGACGTCATCCGCTTTGAGCGCTTCAATCGCGTTGAACAATGTGCGCGGCAGACGGCGGATGCCGAGTTCCTTCAACTCGGCCTCGGACTTCTCATAGAGATCAAAGTCGGTGGCTTTGCCCGGATCGATTTTGTTTTTGATCCCTTCGACGGCGCAAGTCAGC
>CAZRFT010000233.1:0-2683 GCA_964599255.1 uncultured Neptunicoccus sp.
ATCAGGCTCTTCGTCCATCTCTGGCGCGGCAGCGGCGGCTTCTTCTTGCTGCGATTTATAAATCGCCTCACCAAGTTTCATCGCCGATTCCGTCAGGTCTTGACTGCGCGCTTGGATTTTGCCCGCATCTTCGGTTTCCAACGCTTCCTGTAGGTTCTTGATCGCCATTTCGATCACTTCCACAGTTGTTGGATCCACCTTGTCAGAATGCTCTTCCAAAGATTTCTCGGTGCCGTGGATCAAGCTTTCCGCTTGGTTCTTGGCTTCCACCAATTCCTTGCGTTCCTTATCCGCTTCGGCATTTTCCTCGGCATCCTTGACCATTTGCTCGATCTCGTCATCCGACAGACCGCCAGAGGCTTGGATCGTGATCTTCTGCTCTTTGCCGGTGCCTTTGTCGGACGCACCCACAGACACGATACCATTGGCATCAATATCGAAGGTCACTTCGATCTGCGGCATGCCGCGCGGTGCCGGTGGGATATCTTCCAAATTGAACTGACCCAACAACTTGTTGTCAGAGGCCATTTCGCGTTCCCCTTGGAAAACCCGAATGGTCACAGCATTCTGGTTATCTTCGGCAGTAGAGAAGATCTGAGATTTCTTCGTTGGGATCGTGGTGTTGCGATCGATCAACCGCGTGAACACGCCGCCCAAGGTCTCAATGCCCAAAGACAATGGTGTCACGTCAAGAAGAACAACATCCTTCACGTCGCCCTGCAAAACACCTGCCTGAATTGCAGCACCCATCGCCACAACCTCGTCAGGGTTCACACCTTTATGGGCTTCTTTGCCGAAGAATTTGGTCACTTCTTCCATAACCTTTGGCATACGGGTCATCCCACCAACCAAGATCACTTCATCAACATCATTCTTGGAAATGCCCGCATCTTTCAACGCCGCCGCACATGGCTTCATTGATTTCACAATCAGATCTTCAACTAGGCTTTCCAATTTTGCACGTGTCAGCTTCAACACAAGGTGAAGCGGCTGACCGCCATTTGGATCCATAGAGATAAACGGCTGGTTGATTTCTGTCTGAGTAGAAGATGAAAGCTCGATCTTCGCCTTCTCTGCCGCTTCTTTCAAACGCTGAAGCGCCATTTTATCTTTGGTCAGATCAACGCCATTCTCTTTCTTGAACTCGTCGGCCAAGTAATCAACGATACGCATATCGAAATCTTCACCACCCAGTGCAGTGTCACCATTTGTGGATTTCACTTCGAACAGACCGTCATCAATTTCTAGGATCGAGACGTCGAACGTGCCCCCACCAAGGTCATAAACTGCAATCGTCTTGCCGCCTTCTTTGTCCAGACCATAGGCCAGTGCCGCCGCCGTTGGCTCGTTGATGATCCGTAGAACATTCAGACCCGCAATTTTACCAGCATCTTTGGTCGCCTGACGCTGTGCGTCGTTAAAGTATGCAGGAACCGTGATAACCGCTTCTGAAACAGTTTCGCCAAGATAGCTCTCAGCCGTTTCCTTCATCTTTTGCAAAATAAACGCTGACACTTGGGAAGGTGAATATTTTTCACCCTCAACCTCAACCCACGCATCACCATTGCCACCATCGACAACTTTATACGGCAGGTTTTTCATGTCTTTCTTGATCACGGGATCATTGATCGTGCGACCGATCAAACGCTTCACCGCAAACAATGTATTTTCTGGGTTTGTCACCGCTTGGCGTTTCGCGGCTTGTCCAACCAAACGCTCTTCGTCTTTAAAGGCAACCAGTGACGGGGTTGTGCGTGCGCCTTCAGAGTTTTCAACAACTTTTGGTTGCGATCCTTCCATGATGGCAACGCAGGAATTTGTTGTTCCTAAATCAATACCAATGACTTTAGCCATTTTATCATCCTTCCTTAAGCGATGTTAATGGGCAAACCCGAACGCGGCATTTACCCTTGGTTTTGTCGGTTGAGAGCAAGGCTCAAAATCCTCAACGGGCGATATAAGCCTCCCGCACCCAACCTGCAAGGGCTGGGCGGCGAAAATAGCAGTTTTTTTCGCCCCATTTACACCAGCTTAACTTGGGTTAATTTTGGGTAAATTTTGGAGCCGCGCCCGTGCAAAAAATCGACATCGAAGGGTTTATTGTGCTCAAAGGTGCGCTCGATCGTGCCGCTCAGGAACAAATCCGCGATGACGTGCGCGTCATTGCCAAAACGGCCCCCTTTTACACGCCTCTAACCCCGTGGGGCAAACCAATGTCCGTGCGTATGACCAGTGCAGGTCAATATGGCTGGTACACCGACCGCAAAGGGTATCGCTATATCGAAACCCACCCAAACGGCACCTCGTGGCCTGCGATTCCCCCTTCCATCCTCTCGATCTGGCAAGATCACATCAGCAAGGACCGCGATCCCGAGTGCTGCTTGTTTAATTTCTATGGCGAGAAAGCCCGCATGGGCCTCCACCAAGACAAAGACGAGGCTGATTTCAATTGGCCCGTCCTCTCCATCTCCTTGGGCGACAGCGGCCTTTTTCGCATCGGCGGTAACGAGCGAACCGATCCCACACAATCCATCTGGCTCGACAGCGGGGATGTCGTGATCATGGGCAATGATGCCCGCCTGAAATTCCACGGTATTGATCGAATTAAGTTTGGAACGAGTGATTTGTTAAAGCAGCAAGGCCGTTTGAATTTAACGTTGCGCGTGGTTGGCTAGGGGTCGGG
>CAZRFT010000234.1:0-4939 GCA_964599255.1 uncultured Neptunicoccus sp.
GAGGCGAACGAAGCTCGTGGCTGACATTAGCCACAAAATCATGACGCATCTGTTCCGCCTCTTGGATATGACTAATATCCTCAAAACTAGCCACGCAAGAGGCAGGTGAGTTGCCCTTGTCATTTTCCAGACGCGTCAAAGATACTCGAAAATTTGTCGGCACCACTTCTTGCATCGTGATGTTCACTTGGGCATTTGAAGCGCCCTTTAACACCTTACGAACTGCCTTTTGGCAGGCCTCATCATCAACCAATTTCTTAAACGACTTCTTTAGCTTCGTTTTCGAATAGCGGTGTTGGCCAGCTTTATTGATAAACTGTATTTTTTCATCGGCATCGATCACGACGATCGGCATGGTTAGCCCATCTAGGATATTTTTGACCGATTTTTTTATAGGCATCGTGCCGTCCTACCAGCTTCCGGTATTTCCCATAGACGCCCAAGGCTCTGCGGCGGGAAGCGCATCACCGTCCTGGATCAGCTCAATCGATATATGATCTGGGGATTTCACAAATGCCATGCGCCCATCGCGGGGTGGTCGGTTTATCGTGACGCCCGCATCCATTAGTTTTTGGCAGGTCTCGTATATATTTTTAACGCGATAGGCCAAGTGCCCCCAAGAACGGCCGGTCTCATAAACCTCGTCGCTACCCCAGTTATAGGTTAGTTCAAGTTCAGGCGCGCGATCACTTTCTGCAGTGCCTAAATCCTCTGGCGCGGCAAGGAAGATTAACGTGAATTCACCCTCGGGCACCTCTGTGCGACGGGTTTCCACCAAGCCCATTTTATTGACCCAAAAATCCAAACTTTCTTCAATATCGGTGACGCGCACCATTGTGTGTAAAAACCGCATGACAGCCCCTTTGATAATCCGGAAAAAGATAACGCGGGACCAGCCCGCGTCAACTACATCATTGTTAGGTTAGCAATCTAACTTAATTGCTTCCAGCGTCCTCTGGCTCACCGCCCGAACCATTGTCATCAGGATCGCCATAATCTTCAGGAGCATCCGCAGGTGGAGCTGGCGGCGCGCACTCAGAAATCTCAAGCTTACCTGTGAAACGAAACGGTGTTACCATGTCGTTTTTGAAAGTCGTCGCTGGAATGCCTACCCAATCGAAAATGGGGGTGTATGGAGAGTAAGAGGTAACCAAAGCAACCCGATCCCCTTCTGGAATAAGCGCTGGGATGCGCGATTCAATATCCGCCACTTGAATGTTCGTTTGAGTCAAAGGAGCCGTTTTGGTCGATTCAGAACAATAGATAACCAAATCTGGATTATCGGGATCGGTGTAGTCCCATTCCACCAGCGTTACTGTAAAGTAGGAATTTGCATCATCTTCAGTTTGCGAAATTTCGTCAAAGATAGGATCCAATGCATAAAAGAAGGCAACTTCCTTATGCTGTTGACGCGATATAAGATCAGCAACCGTGTAATTCGCTTTGACCGATTTCAACCACTTATGAAACGCATTGAAAAAGACGAATGTGCCAGCGAACCAAAGAAACATGACTGGCAACAAAATCGCCAATTCAATACTCAGCATACCGTACTGATCTTTTGCAAAACGTTTTGCTGGATTAACGCGCAGATATTTTAGCATCTTGATATCGCTCCTATGATCCTAGGCCGCCAGAAGTATTGTTTGTCGGCTCCGAGATAAACGCTGTATCGACAACGATTGCAATGCCGCCATCCGGTTCACGTTTAAAGGGAAGAGAGTAATTCGGCGCCAACAATGTATCCATGACGATGCAAACACGCATGTAGGCCACAGTGGTGGTGTTTTCATCTCCCCGGGCACCAGGATCTAAAACAGGTGCCGTCGCAGCATCCCAATCTTCTGTTTTGTCGCGGCATCGCGGTGCAATTGTTGGTGTGCCCGCATCAATATCAAGGTTTGTAATTTCAACCATTATGGAATTGTTGCAATCAGAAATCCCTACCACCGCATCGCATATTTCATTCTTGATAAAATCATGGCCAGCCCCAGCCACATATTCAGGGTGATTGGGATCGGTATATTTTTCCGCCAGTCCGAACAGACGAATATCGCGCGAGACAGTTTCAACCGCCTGCTCCATGTTCACCCAGCGGAACATGATGAAACCAGTTTCGATTGTCCACGCAAAGATTGCCGTGAACACACCCATGACGATGACGGATTCAACCGTAGAAGCGCCCTCTTCATTCTTGCGAAATCTGGAAAGAAGCTTTCGAATATTCAACTTGGCCATCTTACTGAACCAGTTTCAGTTTCTCGATCACGCCACCGATCTGTCTGAAAACATCCACGATCGTGTCGTTATCGGCAGCAAAGTAATGCGGGCTGTGTGGGGAAGTTGCACAATCTTTCATCGCGGCACGACCATTTGATGGCGCGCTAAATGCGATCGTAAAGATTGTCACCTCATCTTCGCCATCCCCATCAGGGTCGCGCACCTTCGAACAGATATTGCTTAGACGGGTGTTTTTAGCTGTGTTACCAAGACTTGCATCCCAATATGTGGACCATCCACCGCCGCCAACGCGTTTGTAATGGGTGTAAACACCCACACGCTCCCAATATTCAGCCCAAGTGAGGCGATCCCAATTTTCGTCACCGCCATGCGAGCGATATAGATCCAAGTATCCCGCTAGCGTGCCTGTTGCACGCTGCCAGCGTGGGCTTGAGCTTCCGCGATAGCTTGATTTCACCCGGTACTCAGTTGTATTTTGACCATCCGTCATCAATACCACCACCTTCATCGTATGATCGTCGCCATAATTAACGGGGCGACCCACAAAACCGGGGTTAATCGCTTGACGCGGCACATCAACAACTTGGCCTGCCTCGTCTGTACAATGTTTGTTCCCATTTGAAACCTGACAGGCAACAGAGCCTGTCCAACCATCATCTTCTGTTGGCCAAAGAGCCATTAACTCGGCAAGATCATCGCGATGGTTCGGATTGATTAAGGCAGCACCCCATTTCATCGCAATATCGATCGAAGTATTCCCGCGCGCTTCGAACTTATCGATCGCGGCCTTTAGAATATCGCCGTTTGCGTTCATTGGCAGAACCTGCGCCCATTCATCTGGACGACAATAGAAAGATTGTAGAACATGAGCACCGTTTTCTGCTGATGCTGGCATGTAGCCGTAAGTGTAGTCCCAGCTGCTTCCGTAAAGACCTTTGCGCGTGTAATCCAAGTTCCCGCTTGGAACCGCTGTCCACCAATCATCGCTAAAATAGTCCCAATAGTCGCTTTCGCGGTAAGACATTGGCATGGCTTGCGTCAGCTGAGTTTCAGAGAAATCCATAGTACTAAATGCCGAATAGTTCCATTCTGCACAGTAACTATGGCTATGGACGGATGGCCCATCCAAGGCAGCCCACAAATCAGCACCGCCGTTCACCTGCATATTATATGGGACCAAGTTGACAGAAATTCTAAACGGGTCCTCAGATGTGTTTGCTGCCATAACCGCATCTATAAACTCTTTTGCGCCAGTCTTCATATTCGCAAGTTTCGAACCTGACATGGACCCAGAAACATCAAGGATAAGAGAGATTTCCACGTGTGGAATACGTTCTTCTGCAACCGAGTTAACTTTAATTCCAAGTTTATCCACACCGAACATATCCATGAACATTGTGTTAACGTCAGCTGACGCGGACGCTTCAACTCGACGATAGGTGATCGAGTTAATTGTCTTTTCAGCGTCAGTAACAACAACATAGTGGTCGGACATTCCCGCCTTATCCATGTAATCAGCAACAATGTCGGCTGGTGGCGTTGAAACCGATTGACGAAGAGAGGCCGCAGCCAACGTAGCGTTATCAAGATGCGCCTGAACTTGCGATCGGTCTGCCTCGTAGCGCGCGATATCAATGGCAACACCCGCCAAGGCGATCATTGTCGTGAATACAATCACAAAGTAGATCAACATCGCACCCTGGATGTCATCACGAAATTTCCGTAATCTTGCGGTGAATCTGTTCAACATGATCTTTCGGGCTCCCATCTTCTAAACCCCAGTTATAGCCTTACCCTATTCAAAACATGAAAAAGCTAAATCGATATACTTTTTCGTAGGGTGAATCGCGACCGAGCAATAGCCGCAATGACTCTAGTGTCAGGTATAGGCGAATTACGGCACAAATATGTCCTCTCGCCCTTATGAAATAGACGTGATCTTCTTAATTTTATTGGGTTTTTACCAGCCATTGTGCGCGAATCGGAAACAATTTCTTGAAACTATTGAGCATTCACAATGATGGTTTCGCGAAATAAATAAGATCAAAGCAAAATGGAGCTTATTTCCCATGTCAATTAGACCCGTAAAATCTCATCGTTCAGCCCAACCCACCCTGGAAGGCGCAGGCGTTAATCTTTACAGAGCGTTCGGATTTCAGGACCCAAAAGAGCTCGATCCGTTCCTGCTCTTCGACGATTTTCGCAATGATGACCCAGCGCATTTTGAAAAGGGTTTCCCATGGCATCCGCACCGGGGCATCGAGACGATAACCTATGTGCTTGATGGCGAGGTTGATCACGCAGATAGCTTGGGCAATTCGGGTTCTTTAGGCGCAGGTGACATTCAATGGATGACCGCAGGCTCTGGAATTCTGCATCAAGAAATGCCGCGCGGAAATGCCAAAGGCCAAATGCATGGCTTTCAACTTTGGGCCAATTTGCCAAGAGATTTAAAAATGACAGCGCCGCGCTATCAGGACGTTGAAGCGAAAGAAATTCCTGAAATCATCGAAGATGACGGCACGCGCGTCAAAGTGATCGTTGGCGATTTTTGGGGAAAATCAGGACCCGTGGACGGCATTGCCGCTGATCCTCAATATCTGGATATCTATGTGCCGCCCTTGGTGAAAAAGACTTTCCCTGTTGATACCTACCGCAAGGCTTTTGCATATATTTTCCAAGGAAGCGGCCTGTTCGA
>CAZRFT010000235.1:0-2145 GCA_964599255.1 uncultured Neptunicoccus sp.
CTAGCTG
The DNA here is from genome assembly GCA_964599255.1 of uncultured Neptunicoccus sp. GTDB lineage: Bacteria > Pseudomonadota > Alphaproteobacteria > Rhodobacterales > Rhodobacteraceae > Amylibacter. The sequence continues at coordinate 8 of CAZRFT010000235.1, forward strand.
AATAACCAGATGGACATTTTGGCCAGATTTTAATTTTGCCGCCCCGCGTTTTCCCGCAGCTTGTAAAATCTTTGCAAGCTGAGCCTTCCGATCGCCGCGGACATCGCCATGCCAAACAATATCCGCGTTAGGAGCGAATTTGTTTTCTTCCGAAACCGTCAAACGATCAGGCACTATGACCTCGACACGTGTGATGTTCCAACGGGATGTAATTTCTTTGGGAAGTGGTTGTTCATAAAACGAATTCCATTCGAATCCGATGCTATTTTCTTTTTCCACCGTTTGCGCAGACGCCGCAGTTGCGAAGGTCAGCGCGACACCTGTTAGAGCCCCCATTAACAGTTTCTTCATCTTTTCACCTTTGTGCGGCATACACCGCTCTGCACGAAGCTACCTTCGTATTCCCCCGAATACTAGGGTCTATATTAAACTTATTTCTATTCCAAAAACAATATAGCAAATGCAGGTTTCGAAAATGTGAGCACTCAGCGATGAGAGTTTAATTTTTTACTAAAATTGATTAATTTGTTAGAATTCAAAGTGCATTATGAATTTTCTCGGTAAAATCCCAAAATTGAGCAAACTGCGAATTGCACATCTAGTGGGCAGATTGCACATTTTTTAGGCAATCCCACAAAATTTTCAAACCTCCGCCTACTCAGTCCTTTAATTCAATTGTTGTCTCGCTCAATTCATGGTGGGGCATCAGTGTGGAATACGGAGTTGCCTTTCATGAAAAAAATCGAAGCCATCATTAAACCTTTCAAACTCGACGAAGTTAAAGAAGCCCTTCAAGAGGCAGGGGTTCAAGGTTTGACTGTGTTGGAAGCAAAGGGATTCGGTCGACAAAAAGGACATACAGAGCTCTATCGCGGCGCTGAATATGTCGTTGACTTCCTACCTAAAGTGAAAATCGAAGTTGTCATCGCGGATGATCTGCTCGACGCAGTGATTGACGCGATTTCCTCTTCCGCGAGAACCGAAAAAATAGGTGATGGAAAAATTTTCATCTCTGATGTTTCACGCGCCATTCGAATTCGAACCGGTGAAGAAGGTGCAGAAGCGCTTTAACCGACGAAACTATTCTCAAAATAAGGAACTCTGACGATGAGTGCAAAAGACTTAATCAAAATGATCAAGGATGAAGACGTTGCTTACGTTGACATTCGCTTCACAGACCCACGTGGCAAGCTACAGCACGTGACTGTCATGGAAAACCAAGTCGATGAAGACTTCCTAGAGGGCGGCTTTATGTTCGACGGCTCTTCTATCGCTGGTTGGAAATCAATCGATGAATCCGACATGAAATTGATCCCAGACACTGATTCAGCCTATGTGGATCCATTCTATGCGGAAAAAACTGTTGCTCTACATTGCCACGTAGTCGAACCCGACACAGGCGAAACATACGAGCGCTGCCCACGTTCAACGGCGATGCGTGCGGAAGCTTACCTGAAATCTTCTGGCATCGGTGATACCTCTTACTTCGGACCAGAGGCGGAATTCTTCCTCTTTGATGACGTTCGTTACTCTAACTCGATCAACAAGGTTTCCTACGAGGTTGATGCAGCAGATGCATCTTGGAATACTGACAGCGAGTATGAAATGGGCAATATGGGTCATCGCCCTGGCGTGAAAGGTGGATATTTCCCAGTAAACCCAACAGATGCGTCTCAGGACCTCCGTTCTGAAATGCTTTCTACTATGAAATCTATCGGCATGAATGTTGATAAGCACCACCACGAGGTGGCCTCCTGTCAGCATGAACTTGGTTTGGTTTTTGGAACGCTGACGAAACAAGCTGATGAGCTTCAGAAATATAAATATGTCATCCACAATGTGGCACATGCATATGGCAAATCTGCCACGTTCATGCCAAAGCCGATTTATGGCGACAACGGCACGGGCATGCATGTAAACATGTCGATTTGGAAAGATGGCAAACCGCTCTTCGCGGGCGACAAATATGCTGATCTGTCACAAGAGGCGCTCTATTTCATTGGCGGCATCCTAAAGCACGCCAAGGCGTTGAATGCCTTCACTAATCCGTCAACAAACTCCTACAAGCGCTTGATCCCAGGGTTTGAAGCGCCTGTACTTCGCGCCTATTCAGCGCGCAACCGTTCGGGTTGTGTACG
>CAZRFT010000236.1:0-13026 GCA_964599255.1 uncultured Neptunicoccus sp.
GGTTGAAAACCTTCATAAACGCTTCGGCGATAATGTCCTGATTGATGGTCTGAATTTCAGCCTACCCCCCGGCGGCATTGTCGGCGTGATTGGCCCCAACGGTGCGGGTAAATCCACACTGTTCCGCATGCTCACAGGCCAAGAACAACCAGACGAGGGTTCAATCACCTATGGCGACACGGTGCAACTGTCCTATGTCGACCAATCCCGCGATGCGCTGGATGACAAGAAAACCGTTTGGGAAGAAATCAGTGACGGCCAAGACATCATCAAACTGGGTGATGCCGAAGTAAACTCCCGCGCCTATTGCTCGTCGTTTAATTTCAAGGGCGGCGATCAGCAGAAGAAAATGGGTATGCTGTCAGGCGGTGAACGCAACCGCGTGCATATGGCAAAGCTGTTGCGCGAAGGCGGCAATGTCCTGCTACTCGACGAACCTACAAACGATTTGGACGTTGAAACCTTACGTGCTTTGGAAGACGCCATCGAAAACTTCGCCGGCTGCGCCGTCATCATCTCCCACGACCGCTTCTTCCTCGACCGTCTGTGTACACATATTTTGGCGTTCGAGGGCGAAGCCCATGTCGAATGGTTCGAAGGCAACTTTGAGGATTACGAGGAAGACAAAAAGCGCCGGCTAGGCCCAGACGCGCTAGAGCCGAAACGGGTGAAGTATAAGAAGTTTACGCGATGAATGATTGGCTTGCACTTCTTGGAGCTTTTGGACTTGGTTCAATCTTCACTTCCCTTGTTCAAAGCTGGCTTTCTTCAAAGCGGGCGCTTAAGCAGCGAAGTTTTGATGAGCGTAAAGAAGCGTATGTTGGCCTGTTAGAAGCATATCATCGCGCAGCCGTCGAGGGATCTGATGAATCCAGCAAAAATTTTGCATATTGGCAGATGAGATGCGAGATTGTTGCGCCCGAAAATGTCCGACAAGCAATACAAGAAATCATCGACTCGAATATTGATCGCAAGGGTAGATCACGCGCGCATGAAAATCTTAAAACATCCATGCGGCGTGACCTAGGAATTTCCATAACATAGCAAGCTCACGACTTTTTCCACCTGCCCGGAACAACGGCGCGTAGCGCCCCGGGCAGGCGCCCGACCGCCCCCAAGGGCGGGCGCTGTGGCGCCCAAAGCACTCACTAACTTCTTGGCGACAAACTTGGCTACTATAAAGCACCCAGAACCCAAATCAGAAATGCCCACCCGCGGTCGGGCACTTGCCCACTTTGCATAGAGCTTAATATCCCTTTGAATTCATGGAAATGATTGGCACAATGCATAGGGCAACCAATTCAACCAAGTTTTCAAATGGCGATAAGCACGAAAACGATAAAAAATCGATTTTTTAGGGAGGCATTTTCGAAGCCTCTGATGGACAATACCGTTCGCGGCTTATGGTGTGAATTTATGGTGGCGGAGGCGCTGGGCCAACAGTGCAAAGCAGTAGGATTTGCTTGGCATCCTTGGGATCTTCAATTCGGAGACAACAAAGATCTTTTTCCAGATCGAATAAGAATCCAGGTCAAAAACTCAGCGCGCCTTCAAAGCTGGCACGAAACGTCAGGGAAAGTCACCGATTGTAAGTTTGGTCTAACTTGGCGCAAACGACCTGAATATTTCGCTAAAGACTTTCCCGACACACCCTGCGAGGATCAAGGTTTCATGTGCGATCTTTTCATCCTTTGCCATCATCCTGGACTAACTTTAACCCAGACGGATCATCGGGACCCAACTCAATGGGAATTTTTCCTTCTACCTACGCGTGGCCCAAATATCGCTGTGACAAAAGCTGAAATTGCGGGACTCAGGACAAAGATTAGTGAACCTAAAGCGTCAGCACGCACCGAAAGGCAACCTCATACATTGATCAAAGGCATTCGCGGGAGGCCACCGATTAAACCTTTAGGAATAAACGAATTAACATTGGCCAACATAAAAATCGTACTGGGGCTAAACCAGTAAAAGCACCCGGACACATCGAACTTGAAAATGTTCCAACAATTTCAATGATTTAAATCGATTGAACTGACCGGAAGATCGTTCACCCGAAAAACAGTTTCCTTGACAGGTGTAGTTATCCTCCCGAAACTCCCCCCGTTCAGTTGGGAGGACACTTATGAAAAAAACATTACTACTCGCAACCTTCATGGCGTTTGCCTTCACAACGGCCGTCGATGCACGGATTACCGTTTGGAAAAAGGGCGATGGCACATTTGGCGTCTCCATCTGGGGAAGCGGTATGGACTCGCGATCTCTTGACGATCTGTGCTGTTTTGAAAAACGACGCGATGCGCGCATTGCTGGCAAAAAGCGCAAAAAGGAACTTGAGGCTGAGGCTGCAAGCCACGAGGAAACAACCCCGCTACCAAATGAAGGGCCATCAGTCGCTGGGACCGGCGTGAAAACAAACGGCGGCACGATGGGCACCTCGCAATAAATCATCACTCGAACGGAGTGCGCAAGTTGCGCATTCCGACAAAGCATGGCGCCCTTAAATAAAATCATTTAATATCAATGACTTAACCGATTGCCCAACCTTGGACACCTCAAATTTTGAAATTACTCAATAAATTCAAGCCCTTAACCCCCTGTCCTAGCTAGGACACGCGCCCCACCTCAAAAACCTTGCTTTTTAACCCCCCAACGCCCATACCTCTGGGCAGCACCGAGACGCACGACCGACTATCCTACTGTTTTTGAAAATTGCATGGGACTTCGCGACAGCAACCTGATGCAAAACCGCCCGGCCCGCATTCAGCGGCTTGGCACCAATAACAGAGGAGATCCCGTCATGGCGACAGGAACAGTAAAGTGGTTCAACCCAACCAAAGGCTTCGGCTTTATTGAGCCCGAAGGCGGCGGAGATGATGCATTTGTGCACATCACAGCCGTTCAAGCCGCAGGCCTTCAAGGCCTCGAAGATAATCAAAAGGTTTCTTATGAGCTTGAAGAAGGGCGCAACGGCAAGAAATCTGCCGTTAATCTCGAACTTCTTTAAAAAAATCCGGGTGGGCATCAGCCCACCCATCCTATGTTTATTTCCCCAAATCTAATTGATTTCACCCCGGGTAAGGGCGCTCGCCTTCACATTCCCCATCAAATTCCTAGATAAGGCTCATGAAACGACGTACTTTCTTGGGCTTGCTTGCCGCCACATTTACCTTACCGCCGATTAAAATCCCAGTGGCAGCTGCGCCTGTGGCAGCAGCGCCTGTGGCAGCCGCGCAGGATCACTTTTGGGTTGCCAAATTGGTCGCGGAGACCAAGGGAGCAATTTCTGTTGAAGGCCTTATGACCCAGCTCCGTCTTGATCGATCGATGGCGCGTGAGGTTCAGCATCTTTTGTTTAAAGAGGGCATTGTATCTGCGCCAAAGGCGGGGCTTGCCACAGCGTTGAAGCCTTGGAAAATTCCTGCCCTAGCCCAAAATATCGCTACGCCCCAAGTTGGCACGAAATTGAACTTTGGAAAGCAGACCGCGCGTGATCCCCTTTTCCGCAAATTCAAACAATTCAATCAAGTCGATAAGTCAACGGGCACCGAAGAGCCTAAACCTTCAGAGCCCTTCGAGGAATCCAGCGATCACGATCCTTTAGAACGTAATTCTTGAAATGACTTGAACCGGTTCTGGTCCAAGTTCGATAACCGCCTCATCTAATCCATCGCCCGATGGTGGAAGTGTGACCGCCTTGACCCTTGGCACCCGCTTTCCAGTTTCGGGATCATATCCCAAACGTCCAGCGATCAATTTCTTTTCCACCTCCGTGATGCGGTTCGCGTCGCAAGCACCTTCAGCATTCCATAAACCTTCGGAAACGCGTTGTGACACCGCCCATGAAATGGCGCGCGGCTGAACATCGCCGGGGCTAATTCGGTTGCTTGCCTCTAAGGTTTTGATCATCTCTGCCATGATCTCAAAACTCTCAACGAAGGTCATTCCTTCCAAGGTTTTTTCTGCATCCGTCGCTTTGCCGTCCGTCATACATTTTTGTGCAACAAATAACCAATCATGAACCATATAGGCAGGTGCGTAGCCCCAAGGGTTCAACCCTTTCACCCCTTGTGCAACCGTTGGGATTGAACCGCCATCGGTATACATCCATTCGGGTTTAATTTCTGGAAATCTGGGCTCCGAACCATCGGGCCTAGTTCCGCGATAAAAGGTCAATGAATTTCCATAACCTTCATCGGGGATATAGACAAATTTGCCATCTCCCGTACCGTCCCCATCGGTATTTTCAATCCAAAGAACGAGTAAAGAGCCCTGAAAATATCCCTCCGGCGCTTCATCATAAAAGGCGGTTGAGCACCCCATCAAACTCGCCAGCGCGCATGCGGCTAAAATCTTCTTCATTCAATAACTCCCTCAAATATGCAGCGATCCTATAGGAATTGTACATTGAGAGAAGTGATTTTCATTCCTCTTCTGGAATATTTATTATCCTGACCTATTTAAAACACATGGAACGCAGATCATTTCTTGCTGGGCTATCTGCCCTTTTTCTCGCCCCAAGGCCCACTTTTGTAATGGCAGGTGGACCGTCTGCTGAACTTTACGCAAAGGCGAAATTTCTTGCGCGTGCACATAATAAATCCTCCGTTCCGATGTTGATGCGTCACCTAAAAGTCGACGCAGAAATTGCGGCGCAAATAAATTCAATGCTTTTTCAGCGCGGCGTGATCACGGCGCCAATTGGCGGCACATCCTTGGCGCTTCATCCGACCAATACACACGCTCTGCCACTTGATGCCCCGAAGCAAATGGATCGTTTGGCGCAGCTTCGAGATTTTGCCGAACGTTTGTTGGATCGAGATAAGTCGTCAGAGGTTGTCGCGGACGAAGATGCCGAAAGTTCTGAGGACGATTTGGAATCCCCTAAAAAGCCACCATCATAGCTGGGGCATGGCACTTGGCTGGCACTAATCCAACTGCTACGCTCGCCCCATGAGTACCTGCATCTATTGCGCCGAAGCATTAAAACCATCGGCATCCAAATGTCCGCATTGCCAATCCTATCAAAATTGGCGACGCCACTTGGGGTTTGGCGTATCTTTGACAACGCTTTTGATCGCTTTGATCACGGTGGGTTCTTTCAGCTACAAACCCTTGCTTGCAGCGCTATCGCCTGAGCGCGGTATTCGCGTAGCCTATGTCGGGGCAAATTCTTCCAATTACTTCATTTTCGTTGAAAACATTGGCCGCATGCCAATTGTATTTGGTCATGCAAACGCATTCTTTCCAAACCCATCTGGCGATCCGAATATCTCATACGGGAATGCAAATACGCACGTGTTGCTCGGTGCTGATGCGAAGGATTTTATCGTTGAACCTCAAAGTGCAAAAACGATCGCACTTCACGTGCGACAAGATTTGCTTGGGCGGCAGGAACTCGAACTTCCACAAAGCTACCGATTGGTTGGTCACCAAGATTGTGAAGTGACAATTAAATTCACGCTGGCCGATCAGGAGTTCTTTTATGAAATCCCGCATGTCATCAAGACGGATACAGATGGGGATTTATGTGACGGTACTTACATTGAATTTTTGGGAGGTGAACCAATTTCTGGGTAAAGTGCGTAAGGAGCCTCTAGACCGCGCACAATTGTCGCGTTAGCATTTTGAAAAAAACGAGAGGTGGAAATGCTTTCCCGCAGATTATTTTTGACCCTTTGCTCGGCACTGCTTGCCACACCAAGTTTAGCAGAGACCGTTCAGCTTCCTGAAGGTATGACACTAATAATTCTACGACATGCCGATCGTGAAGGTGAGGAACTTACGGCAAAAGGGATTGCGCGTTCTGAAGCCTTGGTCAAGGCGCTGGAGGGAATAAAAATTGATCGTATTTTCGCGCCCTCCATTCAAAGAAATTTAGATACAGCAGAACCCTTAGCGACAAATAGAGGTTTGCCGATTGAACGCTTGCCGTCTGGAAACCCTGTCCCCGGGCTCATGGAGGCTGGAGAAAACAAAACCATCGTTTGGGTGGGGAACAAGGGAAACCTTCGTGCCATCTGGACGGCAATCGGTGCCGCTGATCCCGCGCCCCTTGAATATGGTGATCTATTTTTTGTCACACCTGGACCGAATGTAGAGCGAAAAAGGGTTGAGCCGTGATCCGATACCTCGCTCCCCTCCTTATTGCCTCAAGTGCAACTGCGCATGAAATTTCCTATCCTCAATTTTCAGGGGAAATCCATTTCACCCGCCCAAACACACCAAGTTTTCTTGAATTCATCGACGATAATTTAGGGAAAGTTGTGTATATAAATTTGCTTTTCACCGCTGATTTTGGGTTGGGGATCAGCACTGAAGTCGAAGAGTTATGCAATTCGCATTTCAATTTTTGGGATGACGGGATGGAAAATCAAAACATCTTCCTGCCTATCGACCCCGCAAACTTGGAAAATCCAGCAGAGGAATTTGAACCTTCCGAGCTGAACTGCGAAATGGTTCCCATTCGGTTTGTTGACGCGGAGCTTTCGCTTTCATCCGCTGGACCGGGCGCTCATTGGTTTGACATCGAGGGATTTTTCTTGGTCCGAGCACAATCAGACAGATGGCCCTATCTGGAGATTAAATCACTTCCCGCAAGTGCAGAAACTTGGGCGCAAATTAAGAACAAATAATGAAACGATATCTGTCTTCCCTTCTATTTCTGGTCATAGCGACACAGGCCTCTGCGCAAGCGCAGTTCCTGATTGATTTCGCCAAGCAAGCATTGGCGCAAGCGCAGGCCAACAGCCTCGAAACAGGACGCGAGTTTTGTGGATATATTGGCGTTGATAAGGACGGTCGCTTGGCCGCAACCAAAGCACGACGTGGTCGAGCGGATGTTTGTCGTCCACGAAATCCGCCGCGTAATTGGCAGGACATTGTCGCGTCATATCATACGCATGGCACCTTTACCTTAAACGCTGATAGCGAGGTGCCCTCTTCGTCTGACATTCGGGCGGATGCTAATGAAGGCGTAGACGGATTCTTGGTCACCCCTGGTGGTCGTGTCTGGTTTATCGATGGCGTGGCCCAATCTGCACGCATGATTTGTGGCCTTAAATGCCTTCAAAGTGATCCTAACTATGAAAAGGGATATGCTGGTGCAATCAAGAAAGCCTATACACTAGATGGAATTATCGCGCGGGAAAATTCGGAACATTAGAAACACTCTGTTTTCGAGGCTCCTTCTTGTCTGATACTTTTTCCCATGTCAGCATGAGGGAAAGAGGAGAAATGAATGAGCGAGGAAGCCCCCAAGATCGAAGCCAGAGAAAATGGTCCGCTAGTTGCAAAACATGTGAAACGGTTCATCCTGCCAGACGGATCCGAGGCTGAAGAAAAAGAATTGCGTTTTCTGTGTCGCTGCGGGCAATCCAAAAACAAACCCTACTGCGATGGCTCTCACAAGGATGCAGGTTTTGACGGAAGTCCCGGCGACATCGCGCATCGCGACCGGATTTACGATTACGAAGGCGATGAGGTCACAGTTCATTTTAACAAGCTACTTTGCAGCCATGCCGCTGAATGCGGAAAGAGGGCCCGCCATATTTTCAACGCGAAAGAACGCCCCTGGGTAAAACCGAATGACGGTGATATTGAAGAAATCAAAGAAGTTGTTGCCGCCTGCCCCTCTGGCGCTTTGCGCTATTCCCTGAATTCTGACCCGATGCAGCTGACCAATGATACCGTTGAAATCAAGGTCGAACGCAACGGTCCCTATCAGGTGCGAAATGTGTCGGTTGAGGCAAATTATTGGGCGAAAGGGCAAAGCGAAAAGAAATACGTCCTCTGTCGCTGTGGCTTGTCAAAAAACAAACCATTTTGTGACGGCACCCATTTCGATGAAAATTGGCGAGATACCGATTAAGACCGCTGCCAAAGTGACGTGTCGTCGAACTTGACGCCTCCCTAAAGCGACGCATTACTCTTCGCTGACGGAGGCTAATATGCAATCAGCGGCTATTACGGGAAGCGGCGTCTTTACGCCGGAGCTATCTATTTCGAATGACGAGCTTGTCGATGCATTCAATGCCTATGTTGATCTCTTTAACGCCGAGCATGCTAAGCAAATTGATGCGGGCGAAATTGAGGCCAAGGAACACAGTTCTGCCGATTTCATATTGAAAGCATCGGGCATCGAAAGACGTCATGTTCTGAACAAGTCTGGTGTTCTAGACCCCAAAATCATGCACCCAGTTCTGCCCGCGCGTGCAGACGATGCACCCAGCGTTATGGCAGAGATGGGAATGGATGCAGCGAAAAAGGCGCTAGCCCAAGCAGGGCGCGATGCAGCTGAGATTGATTGCGTGATTGTTGCCGCGTCCAACCATGAACGTGCCTACCCAGCTATAGCCGTTGAGATACAAGAGCTTCTTGGATGTAATGGGTTTGGGTTTGATATGAATGTCGCCTGTTCTTCTGCCACATTTGGCATCCAAACTGCAGCAGACATGATCAAGTCAGGTTCGGTCAAACGTGCGCTTGTTATCAATCCAGAGATATGCTCGGCGCATTTGGAATGGCGTGATCGGGACTGTCATTTCATTTTTGGTGATGTAGCAACTGCCACTGTAATAGAATCCGAAGCAGAGGCAAAGGACGGCCATTTTAAAATCATCGACACCAAATGTGCCACAAAGTTTTCAAACAACATCCGAAACAACGCAGGATTTCTTCGCCGTACACGCGAAGGCCACGAACCCAACGACCGTCGCGACATGCAATTCATGCAAGAAGGGCGAAAAGTTTTTAAAGAAGTGGTGCCAATGGTCAGCGCCTTAATTCTAGACCACCTGAACGAAAATGACATTGAGGCAAGTGAGTTGAAGCGCCTGTGGCTCCATCAAGCGAATAAGGGCATGAACGATTTCATTGGCCGAAAGGTGCTGGGTCGTGAACCTGAACCCCACGAGCAACCAAATATTCTTCAAGACTATGCGAATACGTCTTCTGCTGGTTCCATCATCGCCTTCTCGAAATATTCCCATGACCTAAAAAAGGGCGACAAGGGTGTGATTTGTTCTTTTGGCGCGGGCTATTCCGTAGGCTCGGTGATTGTCGAAAAGCACTAGCCTCTTGTCGATCCCTCATGCCTTGCTAGGGTAGACCCAAGTAAGGAGAGACATCATGGGAAGTTTCCTATTCCAAGCCACAATATACCTCGCCGCCGCCTGTTTGGCTGTGCCGATTGCCAAGCGATTGGGTTTGGGCTCTGTTTTAGGCTATCTGATAGCCGGTATCATGATTGGTCCCGTGTTGGGGCTAGTTGGCGCGGAAACAGAAGACCTCAAGCACTTCGCGGAATTTGGCGTGGTTATGATGCTTTTCATTGTTGGGTTGGAGCTTGAACCAAAATCCCTTTGGGAAATGCGTCATAAATTACTGGGTCTTGGCGGGTTGCAGATTGGCCTAACAACCGTGGCAATAACTGGTTTGTTTTGGTTTGTCGGACAACCCTTTAGCGTCGCGTTAGCGATTGGATTGGCCTTCTCGCTCTCCTCCACAGCGATCGTTTTACAAACACTGAACGAAAAAAACCTGATGCCTACACCCGGCGGTCGTTCTTCGTTCTCGGTGCTGTTAGCTCAAGATATTGGCGTGATCCCCATGCTCGCATTCATCCCACTTCTTGCATTGCCAGGGCTGCATAATGATGCAGGGCATCATGGGGATGACCATGGCGCAACGATGAGCTTGGTTGAAGGCTTGCCAGCTTGGGGAGTAACCCTTGTTACAATTGGTGCCATTGCTGGTGTTGTTCTGGCCGGCATCTATCTAACCCGGCCAATCTTTCACTACATCGCCTCTGCGCGATTAAGAGAGCTTTTTACCGCTGTCGCCCTTCTGCTGGTTGTGGGCATCGCACTTCTTATGACTGTTGTTGGACTTTCGCCTGCTCTTGGCACGTTCCTTGCTGGCGTTGTCCTTGCGAACTCAGAATTCCGCCATGAACTTGAAAGCGATATTGACCCATTCAAAGGTTTGCTACTTGGCCTATTTTTCATCACCGTCGGCGCAGGCATTAACTTCGAGCTGCTCTTTGGCGACTGGGCCAATATAATCGGACTGACGATAGCCGTGATGGTTATCAAAGGATTGGTTCTCTACATCTTATCAATCATTTTCAAATTGAAGGGGCGTAACCAATGGCTCTTCACGCTTGGTCTTGCTCAGGCCGGCGAATTTGGCTTTGTGATGATTTCGACCACCGTACAGAATGATGTGATTCCGCAAGCGTTATCGGAAACTCTCTCTTTGATTGTCGCGCTATCGATGTTGCTGACGCCATTGTTGTTCATTGTCTATGACCAGATCAATGCGCGCCATGACGCTTCATCTGATGCCCCCGATGAGGATGATATAGACGAGCAAGGATCCGTCATTATCGTCGGAATGGGCCGGATGGGACAGATTGTTAATCGACTAGCAATTGCTGCTGGGATCAAAACAGTTGTCATCGATCACCATATTGAACAGATCGAGCGCATGCGCCGTTTTGGCGTGAAGGCCTATTTTGGTGACCCGACCCGCCCTGATTTGATGCATGCTGCTGGGCTGGACAGTTGTAGTGTCTTGGTGGTTGCTGTGGATGAGCGTGAGGCGGCTGTGCAATTAACGGAATACGCGCGGAAACTTCGCCCCGATCTGCGCATCATCACACGCGCTTATGACCGGGAACATGTTTATGAACTTTGGAAGGCGGGCTCGCGTGATATTGTGCGCGAAACTTTCGACAGCGCGATGCGCATGTCCCGCTACATGCTCGAGGGCATGGGGTGGAATGGATTTGATATCGACAATGCCGCAGATAAATTTGTGAGTGCCGACAGGGAAGCCTTGCGTGAATTGGCGGAACTTTGGGATCCAAATATCAGCGCGATGGACAATAAACCTTACGTGCAACGCGCAAAGGAAATCCAAAACGAGATCAACACCGGCTTTCTAGCAAATCTCGCGCAAATTACCGAGGCTGATGCAGAAGAGGCCGATGAATCGCGGAAAAAAGAGGTGAAGAAAACTAAGACGTGATGCGCCGGATCTTTTGAGCGGCTTCCGTGATATTCGTTGCCTCTAATAACTTTGGATGATCTTCTGCTTCGGCATGTTCCAATGCCCAAGTCGTGTGGTAAGGAACATGGATTGCCCAAGTGCCAGCCATGATGGCCGGTAAAATATCGGATTTCATCGAATTACCAACCATGACCGCATGCTCAACCCCCTGATGACGGTTGAAAATTTTTGCGTATGAAGCATCAGTTTTGTCACTAACAATTTCAAGCGCTGCAAAATGTGCCGCAAGGCCACTATCGGCGATCTTCCGTTCCTGATCTTTCAAATCACCCTTGGTGATTAAGATCAGTTCATAATCCTCTGCCAATCCATCAATCACCTGTGCCACATCAGGAAGCAATTCAACGGGGGCTAATGTCAGCTCACGGCCAATATCCAAGATGCTGCCGATATGACGGGCATCGAGCTTGTTATCGGTCACCTTCAATGCAGTTTCGATCATGGAAAGAGTGAAGGGGCGTATGCCAAACCCTGAAACAGCCAGGTTTGCACGTTCAACAACCAATAGCTCCTGTTCAAGTTTATTGGGTTCGATGTAGTCTGACATCACCTCGCCGAATTGACGATGGGCTTCGCTAAAAAGGTTTTCATTATGCCAAAGCGTATCATCAGCATCAAAGCCAATTGTCCGAATTCTAGCCATGCGCAATCCTCGGGCGACCCGTTGCAACGGCCGTAATCGACGCCGCAACGAAGGTTTTTTGTCCCTCGATTTCTGCTTCTTCGATCTCTTCCTCTAGTCGCAACTGAATATCTCCAGCACCGGCATCAACCGCACCTTGGCGTGCCTGGCTGCTCATAGCGTCCCGCAACGCGCCCAAAGCGTCGTCCCGATCAGCAAACATCTTTGGCCCATCTTCGAAGAAAACACGAAACGCCCCTTCTCCTGCTGCTTCACATTTTCCTAAAGCCCGCATCGTGATCTGTCCTACGACGGCCCCGATCGCATTTGCGACATGCGCGTTTTCAGGAAGCTCTGTTTCGCAAGACAACAGCTCGCCCACCGCAGGATAATAACTTCCCGCAGAGGCACCCAAGCCGATCAGGGGCATATTTAAACCAGAGTCCAAAGCGACGGCCCCACGATGGTGGCGCAGACCGGCGCGCGTTAGAAAATGTTGAGCGAACATTTCGGCTTCGGCGGTCAATCCATCCTCAGAAAACCCAGTTTGCAACAGATATGTCGCCGTTTGGTCGGTGAGTTTGTCGATGATGCGCTGAGCCAAAGCCTCCGCATTTGGCGCGACCTGCTCCCCCGATCCAGTTCTAAGACGCATAAAAACCTGCATTGCTTTTTCTGCCGCCGCTGCATCCCACGCATCCAAGCGACCAAGCACATGCGATGCGTCTGATGGCGTGATGCCTGCAGGCAAAACAAGCCCACGTTCTGACAAACGCGAAAGCGAGCCCAAATCCAACCTCGTTTGAATAATTTCGGCCATTGGTTTTGGCCCGTCTTCTAACCTCGACAAAACCCGTTGATCGCGATCTTGCAACCCTTCCGCCGATCCGGGAAGGCGTGCGACGAAGCGTCCAGCAAATTCTTCTGAACGCGGTTCTTTCAGGCTCCGATCTAGGGCGCGGTGCACCATATCTCCATGTTCGACCGCCAACAGCGAGATGGGCATTACCCGACGCGGGCCAAGGGTCAGTCCACCAGCCAGCCCCTCGCGATTTAAATGCACTTCGCTGTCACCACCCAGACCAAAGGTTTTGACGGCGACGGCTTCAACCATGGTTCGTAAGCCGCCGACTCGCGCCCCATCTGGATCAATCACTGGATGTCCGCCTTTTAAAACGGCGATATCGGTCGTCGTCCCTCCGATATCAGATACCATCGCATCTGCTTTATCTGTCATCCAACGCGCACCGACGATGCTCGCCGCTGGACCTGATAAAATTGTTTCAATCGGCTTTTCACGTGCTTGGTCGGATGAAATCAGCGCCCCATCA
>CAZRFT010000237.1:0-7656 GCA_964599255.1 uncultured Neptunicoccus sp.
GTTTTCGCATCCATATTCTTCATCAAGGTCAACTTATGCCCTGCAGATTTGTAAATCGCATCAGGATCTTTGCCGAATTCTTGGATGGATGCACTAAGGCACGGTTCCAATCCTTTTTGAGCTTCTACACGAAAAGCTGAATGCAGGGCTTGGATATATTGGGCCTTTGGAGCGTCGCCCAATCGGAATGCGCCAATATCCGATTTTCTGGACAGTCCCAATGGCATCAATACCAAAATATTCTCAAATGAGTCTAACTCGATATTCCCATCGGCCTTCCATTCAGAGGCAGGCCCCAATTGGGTAGACAGATAATTCCGAAGCGTATCATCCTGCCAAGTTTTCGTCAGATGATCTGCGTATACGCCGATACTGTTACCTTCAAACCCCATAATACCAGGGACTTCATTGATAAAGGCGCGTTCACCTTGAGTTAGAAACAGAAAAAGCGCGTCTAACGTTTCCGATTTTTTATCGGCTAGAGCGGAACCCGTCGTAAATATCAGTGCCGCAAGAACGGCCAAAAAGCTTCTCATGTTTTCACCCTTTCATTTTCTGCTTTCTTTATTTTGCGCCAGCCCCATCGCCCAGCTCGGTACACACCAATTAACAAAAATAGCACAAAAAAACCAAAACTGATTATGAACGCATAGACGGAGGCAACCGTGAACCCAATTCCCAAGGTCACAACAAGAAGAACGCCAATTGCACCCTCTGCAACATTCTCTGCATTTTCAACAGTATCGACACCGTCATAAACCCACAAACGGCACAAAAACCCAATCACCAAAAACAACAGCGATAAAATCAAAGTCCAACGCATCTTAGTTGATCGCCATTAACGCCGCATAGGCACCCAAGGCGATCAGCAAGATAAGCCCTGCCCCTTTTAGACGTTTACCCAGCGGCATCGAACCTTCTGCAGGTTCGCCACCATTGATCTTCCACATGATGGTTGAGACAAGAAAGGCAAAGGCCAGAACCCCACTCAACAACATGCCAATCAAAACAATGCCAACAAGCGCAACTTCGATGCTGCTTGGTTCGGAAAGGGGGCTGATATCGGGCAAAAAATAGCTCGCCATAAAAAACAAAACGATCGCCAAACCGGCAAGCAGCGTGGCAGCATGAAGCTGTTTTGTATATGGCAGTTTCTTCAACCTTGAATTCCCATATCAATGGTGGCCCGCTGGACAGGTCTTGTCAAACATAATGCCACAGCTGTTGAATAGGGTATGCGCAGCCCTTCTTACGTCTCGGGCGTCATTTGCGGGTATTGATCCCAATGTTCAGGGAAGGTTACCCAGTCGTGCTTTTGCTCCGTCCAAATTGCACGCACGGGTTCTGGTAGCTTCGTTACAAAACACCCCAGCGCAATCCCAAAATGATCAGGCCGCATATCGAAATGCCAATAAAGCGTCGTCCCGCAAGTGGGGCAAAAATGATTGGTCAATTCCCGCCCCGCATCCGTGCCACGCGTCCAAGTTTGCTCGTCTCCTTTGATGGTAACGGCCGATTTTAGAAAATATCCAGCAGCGCCAAAGGGCGATCCGCTTCTGTGCTGACAGGCCTGACAATTACAGGCGACAACAAACCCCTCATCCCCCTCTATCGTCGCGGTCAATCCCCCGCATTGGCATCTGGCTTTATGGGGCATTTAATTTTCCCAATTTAGTTCCTTGTAGACTAAGGATACTTTCAATCAGTTTTTCAAAAAAGGCAACGTATTCAGACACTTAACCCTATGTCCTAGCTAGGACATTTTTAATTCAACGAAATCAAACACATAACAAGCTGTCCAACCTTGGACAGCCTGCACAGAAAAACCCAGGGCCCTGAGACCCCGGGTTCAAAATCGCGTTGGTCACTCAGCCCTATTTTGCGCGCTTAAAGAGCTGCAAAGCCACCTCCGCCACAACAAACAGAACACCTGCAAGGATCAACCCTTTCGTCGTATCAGGATGCGCCCCATCAGCAAAAATCCCAACGATCCGAATAATGATCACGAACAGGAAATAAAGGGCTGCTGGCGCAACAAAAACGAAGTTCTTCGTCTTCGCCCCAATCGCAGCCATCAAAGCAAAGGCCAGCAACGGCGCGCCCATAATGCGCACATTTGTCATTCCATAGTCACCTTGGGGAACGACCCCCCGCGCTGCCGCCGCGGCCTCTGGATTGATCAGGTAGAACATCCCGAACCCTGCCAGAACCAGCGCTAAAATGCCCGCCAAAATTTGTCCTATACGTACTGAAGTCATATCACTTCTCCTTTGATATCTAGAATTATTGAGAAAGCAGGATCACGGCGATGTAAGCCGTCGAAATCCAACCCAATCCCCAAGCGGGGATGCGAATAAAGGGAACGCCTGTGTAATAAAGCGGTCCAAAGGCGGCGCGTCCGATCACGATCAAAAGTGCTGCAATTTCTGCACCCGAATGCTCCAAACCCGTAGCAATCGCGACGGTCAAGACAGGGACGATATAGGTCGCACTCTCTACCTGATTTTGAAGCGTGTTCTTGATACGCTTACCCAAATCGGGGAGTTCTTTTTCAGTCTTTCGATTGGACGACCAGCCATAGCCGGTTCCAAAAGTATGGTAAGTATAGAAAACTTCGATCATCAGATAGATCAAAGAGATCACAGCAAATGCCACAAGGGCGGTAGTAAAAGTCATCGTCTTGGCTCCTTTTGAATAGATGACGTTGGATTAGGGTGGCGGGGGCAGAGGGGTTTCTCCCCCGCCTTTGGCGTCAGACCCGCTGGAGCCAATCTGCAAGCCCTTGGCCAATCTCTTCTGGGTAGTCCTCTTGGATGAAGTGACCACCCTTGCCGAGATAGACGGATTCAAGGTTTTTCAGATTGGCTTTCAGAAAGGACGCAGTGTCCATGTTAATGATCGCACCTGGATCGACATGGAACATCAGCTTTGGAAACTCCGTTTCGAGCAACCATTCGCTATTGTCTTTGACAATCGCATACACATCTGCGGGCTCGTCGCCGATTGGGATTTCACGCGGCCAATCCAAAAGGATCTGGCGGCTTTCAGGGGTTGGGTAGTAGCGGTTATATTCCGCCATAACCTCGTCTGCTAAAGGCCCGCGATGGCTATCATGCTTCAGGAACTGATCCAAAAATACGTTTTGATTAAGGATCATCTCTTCCCCAACACCCGGCGTTTTAATACCGCGAAGAAATTCTTCGAATGGCCCCAAGGCTTCAAAGCTTGAAATAGGCATAAAGGGAGGGGACATGGCTTCCATAAAGCAAATCGCAGATACACGTTCCGGACGCGTCCGAGCATATTCCCAGCCCAAACAAGATCCCCAATCATGGATAACTAAGACAGCATCGTTCAGATCTAAGCCGTCTAGAAAGGCGAACAGATAATCCCGAGACTCTTTATAAGTCTCGGTCATTTTAGGTTTATCACTATCACCCATCCCCATCAGATCAGGCGCAATCGCCCGATGCGTCTTGCTGACAAACGGAATGATGTTGCGCCAAAGGAAGGAAGAGGCTGGGTTGCCATGAAGAAAAACAACAGGCCTGCCGGTCCCGACATCGCTGTATGCCATTTTGTGACCCAAAACGTCAGTGAATTTTTTCGGAAGCGGCGCATTGCTTAAAGCAAAGAGCTTGGCGGGCACCGCGGACGCGACTAAGGCGGCAGCGGATAAATTGAGGAAGGTTCTACGTTTCATAAACATTCTCCGGTCTTTTGATGGAGATCATTTATGCTATCATTTTTGACCCAAATAGATCATATATTGAACCATAGTGGTTCGAAAATGACCCACTCAAAATAAAGGTGCCATGCGATTATCAGCTTCATATTGGGAGCAACTCCCCTATTTTTTAGCGGTTTCACGATCGGGTAGCTTACGCGGGGCCGCTGAAATCTTGGGCACTACGCATGCTAAAATTAATCGGCACATCCAAGCCTTGGAATCCGCCTATGGGATGCAGCTGGTGCGGCGCACCCAAAGGGGTGTAACCTTGACCGATGCTGGAAAAACACTCCTTCCCATTGCAGAAGAGGCTGAAACCCTTTTTCTAAGCGCCCAGCAAAGGCTGTCGGGCCTCGATAAACAAGAAACGGGGTCAATACGTTTTTCTGTGGCAGGAACTCTGGGCTACAGCGTTGTTGCCCCAATACTTGCCGCGTTTTTCAAAAAATACCCAGAAATTGATGTGGAAATACACGTCACCGATCAGATGCGCGACATCCGAAAACTAGAGGCTGATGTTTCCTTGCGTGTGGCCTATGAGGTGACGGAAGACGTCGTCGCTCGTAAACTTTTTCCTTTGTCGCTGGCCTACTATGCCAGCCCTGAATATTTGGACGCACATCTTCCAAGCGCAGGCTCTCGCGGCGAAGGGCTCCACCTTTTGGGTTGGGACGAAATTGATCGTCATCCATTTTGGTTAAAACAAACGCCTTTTCCCTTGGCAGAAGTTCGCCATGCAACGATGGATCATGTCATGCAACTAAACTTAGCGAGAAACGGGTTCGGCATCGTGCGCACGACTCCGTTGCTGGCTGCGGATGGATTAACGTTGGTGCCGGTCACTGGGAACGAACCCGAACCAGAGCGGAATATCTATATCCTGCTACATTCAGATCTACAAAGGACGACGCGGGTTCGCAGGTTTGTTGATTTCTTGGCGGATGGCTTGATGCAGATAAAGCCCGCGTTGCAAGGAAAATCAACAATCTAAACTATGCCACCTACTGGCTTGCGCGGGTAGCGCGATAATTTCTTTGCAGATAGGCAATCCAATCCAATCCATGCTGATAAAGCGGCTGCCGGTCCAATTTGATTTTAAGGATAAGGCGCATACCGTGCAGCTCAAGCGGTGGGACGGGCGCCCGAGCAATCATATCCAAGACTTCCCTGTTCTGTGACTGGACCAGTTCGAACATTTCGATTGGCACCGTCTTTCCGTTTGCCCATAGCCAAATTTCAGCCTTAGATTGACGAAGTTTTTCCAAACGGAACTCTGGAAACTCAACCTTCAAAATAGACGTTTCCGTCTGCGGCAAAAAGTAACCAAGATTTTGCGCCTCGTTCAAAAATTGTCCAAGACGCAATTCAGGATTGGTGAAAACAGCGCCGGCATTTTCAGCCGAATGCGCGAGCTTTCCCTGCCCTTCAGCCATAAGCTGCTGCGTTGCCGTTCTCGCATCAAGCTCTATTTGAGCAAGCCGCGTTTGGAAGGGATCAATCTGCTCTAACGATTTCACAAGAAGCTCGGCGGTTTCCACTTCTTTTTGGGCAAGCTCTGCGTCTTGAGTCAAAACGAAGTTTTCTAATTCAAAGAGCGTGTCGTTTATTCGCGCCGTCCCATTATCGGCCAATTTCATCAGATAGCCACGCGCTTCTGTTTGAAGGAGATAACTTTGTTGACTGTCCAAGATCGCATCTCTGTGCAATGTCACCTTGATCGGCAGGAAAGCTAAAGCCACAACACCAAGCACTGTGATCAGGGGACCGTTTATTGCGCCACGTCCATTCGTTTCAGCGGATGTTGGGGCATTTTTAAAAAGCGGGGAAAAGAACATCACATAGCCGCCCCAAAGAACGAAGAAGACACCAAGACCAAAAAAGCGCGGCATAACCAGAATAAAAATCGTAAATAGAATGTTAATCTTATAGATGAGCGCGCCCATAGCGTAGGTAAGATATCCCCAATCCCTTTTCGAATAGTCGGCCATTTGCATACCGCCGCGTAGGATTTTTCTCCTAACCTCTCGAAATAGTTTCGATGACGCCGTGGATAGGTTGCGGTGCCCCATCCAGTCGGAAAATGCGTAATAACCATCCAATCGAATAAATGGGTTGCCGTTGAACAAAATTGAGTTCAGCGATGAAAAGACAAAAATGCTGGAGAATATTGTTTTCAATAAATCGCCTGTTGCGAAATGCCAGGCGATAAAGGCTAGCATTGCGATCATTAGGTCCACAAATATTCCAGCAAGCGAAATACGTATCCGCGCATGCCGCGGTGCAGTTATGTCTGCTTGCGAGGCATCCACAAAGGGTAGTGGATAAAACCCCACAAAAATAATGCCAGCTTTGTAAATCGGTACGTTATACGCGCGCGCCACCAATGCGTGCCCAAGCTCGTGCGGAATTTTCAAAAGCGGGCTGATAGCCGCAAAAATTGCTAACCCTTGAAACGAAAGGCTGCCTGATGCCGCCCCAAGGATAGACCATTCATTCGCAAACCCAAGGAATAGAACGCTGAAAATACAAATCGCTGTAAATACAGGAAGGATGCGTACCGCGTATTCAGACCAGATTTTAAGCTGACTGTTGAAGCGCGCGATTGGGAACCCTTCCCATCTGATGAACATTGGATTGAATGGTTTCTTTTGCGACGCCTCTTCAAAATCGGAAACGCGAATTTTTTCAACGATGCTCAGCAGGTTTTTTAGATCGCCATCATCCAATCGTTTGACCTTTTTGGGATCATTTTTGATCGCCAAGATTTGGGCCGCGGTATGTTGATCCGTTAAATAAATCTTCCCATTTCGCTCATTGGAAAGGGCATAGCGCATGGTGTCGCGTTCGACGAATGGATGGACATCCAAATCCTCTAAAAAGCGATACCAAGATATTTCCATAACATCACTCTTAGATAGTCTCGAAACGGGCGTGTAATTCCCACAACTCTTGGCGCACGACCTGTTTCAATTTTTGCATAGCCAGTCAGACCAGGGATCAACTTGGTTTGATCCTCATCAACAAGGCGAGCTTTCGTTTGCAAGACCACGCCCGTGCCAGTTGGGTTTTGAATTTGAATTGGGACGGTCACAATTTCAAACCCGTATCTACGGCCGCCAATGCTTCTGAAATTGACGCGGCCCACTTGACCAATTTTCACACGCGCAGCGTCAGCCGGTTTAACCTCAATCAAGAGATCAAACGTGGCCTCGTTTTGAAGCGAGATCACAGGCGATCCTTCAGCTAGAAACATGCCCTTGTCGCTTTGCGATTGCACAAAGACAACCCGCCCATTTGAGGCGGCCGTAATAGACAAAAGATCATTTCGGGATTGAAGTTGCGCGGCGCGAAGTTCAGCGAGTTCCTTTCTTTTCTCAGCCAACTGGAACTCAACCAAATTTCCCTGCTCCAATGCTTCTTGGGCATTGATGACTTCAAGCTCTTTGGCGTAATTTTGTTCGCTGAGTGCATCTTGAATATCGGGGGCTCGAAGCGTGATCAACGCATCCCCTTGTTTGACAAGATCACCAGCGCGCACGGAAACATTTTCGATGAAGGCACCAAAGGGAAGCGCTATATTCTGCGCGGAGGTGGGTTGGGTCGTTGCAAAATTATTCACGTAAATCGGTGCCGGAAAAAGCAAATATAGTGCGGCCACTGCGCCAATGCCCGCAGTCACACGCTTCATAAGTTTGGTAGAGCTAGTTAGCGCCCGATAAGGTTTGGGATGGAGGAGTGTAAAAAGCGCGATATTGCTTTGCAGGAGTTCGAGCTCCGTCAGATCTGGATCCAATGCAACAATCGCGACACCACGCGACCCACCTTCGCTTAGGATTATTTCAATCGTCTTTCCACCAAGTGAGTTGGCCAACAAATTTATTTCTTCGTTGTTCTCTTCCCCCTTCAGGGCTTGCTGAACAGATCGC
>CAZRFT010000238.1:0-3271 GCA_964599255.1 uncultured Neptunicoccus sp.
GTCAAAACACGATCTACCGTTTCGATAAAGATCGGCAACGCCTCTTCCTCATTCAAGAAAGGCACAATCAAAGTGATGTGGTTTTTTGCCATAGCCACAGGTTCCAACCGCTAGTTGGGGGTATAATGCGGGGGGCTTAAACAGAATTCAATGGCAATGCGTTACTAAAGTGCGGCGGCGGCCGTCGCCAAATTCGTGATTGCCGCAAAGTCCTTATCGGCAATCTGATCTTTTGGGGCAAGCCAAGAACCGCCAACGCAGGAAACGTTGGACAAGGAAAGGTAATCGGACGCCGTGGCGGCTGAAATGCCGCCCGTGGGGCAAAAAGAGACATCGGTAAAAACGGATCCGAAGGCTTGCAGCATTTTCGGTCCCCCTGCTGTATTGGCCGGAAAGAACTTCAACATGTGAAACCCGGCTGACCGAAGGGTCATGACCTCTGCAGGCGTAATCGCACCAGGCAATAGGGGCATATCCGCTTCTTTGGCCGCTTCGATGATGTCTTCATTAAAGCCGGGGGAAACCACAAATTGTGCCCCTGCTGATTTAGCGTTCAGCAGGTCAGCTTTCGACAAAACCGTGCCGGCCCCAACAATCGCGCCGTCAATTTTGGCAGCTTCCTCGATCGCAGCCAAAGCCGCTGGGGTCCGCATCGTGATTTCAAGAACCTTAATACCACCCGCCAGCAAAGCCTCGCCGAGTGGCGTTGCATCATCTGCGTCCTCAAGGACAATCACGGGAACAACCGGTCCCAATTGGCAGATATTGCGGGCCTCTTTACTTAATGCGTTTTCCATCAATCACACCTGCTCAAAATCAAAAACCGTGGCCCCTTGATCGGCACTTCCGGCGTTGCTGCGAAATAGGCTAAATAAGTCGCGACCTGTTCCAGTGGTATTATTTGAAAGATTCGGATGCGTGATCTCTCGCTTAAAAATTTCTGGATCTGCGTTCAGCGCGCCGCTGATCGCATCAAGTGTCACGATATCACCATCTTGAAGATAGGCAATGGGGCCGGAATCCAAGGCTTCTGGGCTGACATGGATAGCGGCAGGGACTTTTCCAGATGCACCGGACATGCGCCCATCGGTGACCAAAGCAACCTTGATCCCACGCCCCAAAAGTACGGATAAACAAGGGGTTAGCGAGTGAAGTTCAGGCATGCCATTGGCCTTTGGTCCTTGGTAGCGAACAACGACAATGACATCTTCAATGAACTCGCCATTCTTAAATGCCTCGATCACTTCCTTCTGATCGTGGAATACGCGAACGGGCGCTGAAATTTTGTGATATTCAGGCGCGACGGCGGAAATTTTCATTACTGCATTGCCTAAGTTTCCATCAAAGCTCGCCAAGCCTCCGTTTTCCGCAAATGGTTTTTTCGACGTGGCGATGATTTTTTCATTTTGGCTTTTCTTGGGCCCATCGACCCAGGTCAAAATGTCGTCAATCAGCTTTGGTTCTTGCGTATATTGCGACAAGCCTTCGCCTAAAATGGTTTCAACATCTTCATGCAAAAGGCCAGCATGCAAGAGCTCATGGATCAAAAGGCTCAACCCACCTGCGGCATGGAAATGGTTCACATCGGCCAAGCCGTTGGGGTAAACTCGGGCCAATAGGGGCACCCCATCAGAAATTTCAGCAAAGTCGGACCATTCCAAAATCACGCCCGAGGCACGCGCCATCGCAATTAAATGGATCAACAAATTTGTTGACCCCCCTGTGGCCATCAGACCCACGATCCCGTTTACGTATGCCTTCGCCGATAAAATTTTTCCAATTGGGCGGTAGTCATTCCCCAAATTGCTAATTTGGGCGACATGGCCTGCTGCATGTCGGGTAAGTGCGTCACGCAGTGGGGTATCAGGATTGACGAAACTGGCGCCTGGCAAATGCACACCCATAAATTCCATGAGCATCTGATTGGTGTTGGCGGTGCCGTAAAAGGAACAAGTGCCTGGTGAATGATAACTCGCCATTTCTGCGGTCATCAGCGCCTTTCGGTCACATTTTCCTTCGGAAAATTCACGGCGAACCTGCGCCTTTTTATCATTCGCAATTCCCGAACGCATCGGTCCTGCGGGCACAAAAACACTTGGTAAATGGCCGAAACGTGCAGCGGCGATGATTAGTCCGGGAACAATTTTATCACAAACCCCGAGATAAAGGGCGCCATCAAAGCAATTATGGGACAGTCCAATCGCCGCCGACATTGCAATCGCGTCGCGGGAAAACAGCGAAAGCTCCATGCCTGCCTGGCCTTGTGTCACCCCATCACACATTGCGGGCACACCGGCCGCGACTTGGGCAGTGGCGCCGCTTTTGCGAAGCGCAACTTTGATCACTTCTGGATAGGTTGCAAAAGGCTGGTGCGCAGACAACATATCATTATAGGCAGTGATGATCCCGATATTAGGGGCATCTTCGTTGATCAAAGCATTCTTATCGTCACCCATAGCGGCATAGGCATGCGCCTGATTGCCGCAAGACAAGTGGGCGCGGGTCACACCGCTTGCCGCCATCTCGTCAATAAGCTGCAAATAGGCGGCACGCGCTTTTTGGGAGCGTGCCTCTATGCGCTTTGTCACCGCATCTATTTTTGGATGTAGGCCCATGTTAATAACGCTTAAAGTGACGCCATATGAACCGCCGTATCGATCATGCGGTTGGAAAAGCCCCACTCATTATCGTACCAGCTTAGAACGCGCATCATGCCGCCATCAGTTTTTTTTGTCTGTTCAGTTGCGAAAACTGAACTGTGCGGATCATGATTGAAATCAGAAGAAACAAGCGGCAAGTCACTGATGCCTAATATACCTTTTAAGGGGCCTTCGGATGCTTTCAACATTGCGGCGTTAACCGCGTCGACATTGGTTTCTTTATTGGTTGTGAAACAAAGGTCGATGCACGAAACATTGGGGGTGGGAACACGTATGGCGGACCCATCAAGTTTTCCCTGAAGCTGAGGTAAAACCAAACCAACGGCTTTGGCAGCTCCCGTCGAGGTCGGGATCATTGAACAGGCGGCCGCGCGTGCGCGGTACAAATCTTTGTGCAAAGTGTCCAAGGTAGGCTGATCACCGGTATAAGAATGAACAGTGGTCATATAGCCAGTTTCAATGCCAAAATTATCGTCCAACACTTTGGCGACGGGTGACAAACAATTCGTGGTGCAGGATGCGTTGGAAACGACCCGATCATCGGCATTTAAGCTATCGTGGTTTACGCCATAAACAATGGTCTTGTCGGCGCCTGCACCCGGTGCCGAAAT
>CAZRFT010000239.1:0-3121 GCA_964599255.1 uncultured Neptunicoccus sp.
CTTTGGGAACAACCGCCCCCGTGGGGCACGTGAAGGCTTTGCCGTTCGTCTAAATGCCGGCGCCTTTCCCTTTGGTGAATTGCTAATCAATCCGTTTGCTTATTACTCGCAGAGTGAACAAGGTATTTTTGGCTCTAACACGGTCTCTTCCATGCGGAAAATGGCCGGGATTGATGCCACCTATTCCTTTAAGAATTTTGAGGCCTTTGCCCGAATTGCGCGAGATATAAAATATGCAGCTTATGGGCGCGTTGAATCTTTGGATGAACCGCATGGCGGCAATAGCTATCGGCTTGGTGTGTCTGGTTCATTGGGCGGTGGCACAATATCGGCTAGCTTTGGACGCGAGAACTATCCAGATGGCGTGGGTAACACCGCATCAATCAGCTTCGATGTTCCGTTCTAAGTTCGTTTGGAACTAGCCGTTCCAAACCGCAAATAGCGGAGCGTGATCGGACGGCTTTTCCCAGCCCCGTGCATCGCGCAGCACCCGGCTGCCCGACCATTCATCTGCAAAGTCAGCCGTTGCCCAAATATGATCAAGGCGACGTCCCTTATCGGCTGCATCCCAATCGCGCGCGCGGTATGACCACCATGTGTAAAGCAATCCATCTGGAATATCTTTACGCGTCAGGTCGATCCAGTTACCCGCCTCTTGGACGGCCGTCAGGGTCTCTACCTCTATCGGGGTGTGACTAACTACTTTTAGAAGTTGTTTATGGGACCAGACGTCATCTTCGCGTGGGGCAATATTAAGATCGCCAACAAGCACAGATTTTTTAGGGCTTGCCGATGCACCCCAGTTTTTCATGTCGCGAAGGAAATCGAGCTTTTGGCCGAATTTAATATTCTCTTCCCGATCCGGCACATCGCCACCTGCAGGCACGTAGAAATTATGAAGTGAGAATTTCCCATCCACTACAGCGGCGCAATGGCGTGCGTGATTGAGATCGGCAAAATTAAACTGCTCTAGCGGCTCCAAAGGCAGCCTTGAGAGGATCGCGACGCCGTTATAGCCCTTTTGACCATTGGCAACCATATGCTTGTAGCCGAGCCCCGCGAACCCTTCGGTCGGGATTTTTTCAACAGGGCTTTTACATTCCTGCAAACAGAGCACATCAGGCGCTTCTTCACGCAAGAGTTTAAGTACCAATTCCTCGCGCAAGCGCTCCGAATTGATGTTCCATGTGCATAGGGTAATTGCCATTTTAAATCCTTAACAAGGTAACCTTGGTTAACATCTTTAACTTCGTTAACTCATTGATATTTATCACTTTTTTTTGAGTGACGCCCACCATTTATTTACCCTTTCTTAACCTTCGTCAACAAAAGACTAATGACGCGAGGAGCCCCAATGTTGCTAGACTACAAAACCAAAATCAGACTATTCGCCGCCGCGATCTCTTTGCCGGTGATTTTGCTGGCTGCAATTGCGGTTTCCGTGCCCGAATATCAATTTATGGTTGCTCATGGCCCCATTCAAAAGGGTCACGCAGATGTCGATTGTTCGGGCTGTCACGTCTCTGCTGCGGGTAGCACGCGTCAGCAAATTCAGGCCGGCGTAAAATTCGCAATTGGTCTGCGCGAAACCGGAGCTGATTTTGGGTTTGCGCAAGTTACCTCTGAAACCTGCATTGCTTGTCATGAACGCCCCAATGATCGTCATCCGATCTATCGTTTCAACGAGCCAAGGTTCGAGGACGCCATTTTAGAAATTGCGGCAACAAGCTGTTTGGGCTGTCACACCGAACATGTCGATGCGCGTGCTTCCCCCAACATCACCTTTTGTGCGCATTGCCACGAAGACCTTGCGCTTAAGAAAGACCCGATTGATGTGCCCCATGTTGAATTGGTGCGCGCAGATGAATGGCAAAGTTGTCTGGGGTGCCATGACTTCCACGGAAATTTTGGTCATGAACCGCAGCTTTTGATCGATGAAGCCTTCGCCGCATCTACCATCGAAGACTACTTAAAATCAGGTCCCTCTCCTTACGGAAATGACAAAATTTATAAGGCAACAAATCAATGAAACTCGCGCAAATATCTTGGATCGGAATTCTTTGTCTTACGGGCATCTATCTGTTTGCCTCGGCCCCACCAGAGTTAGAAGAGAGTCAGGCTCGCGCCTTGGATGCACGGATGCTCGAGACGGAAAATATGCTCAATGCTGTGAACACGATCAATGGCGTTGCGCGTGAAATATATACCGCTCGTATCGTGGGTGCTGGGAAGAAAGCAGGTCTTGCCTTTGGTGAAGATTGGGCAGAACCGGGCGTGGAAAAGGGGCCGCTACCGGCATTGTTCTTGCGGCTTGTTTCGCAACAAATGGAACGCAAGCCGCCGCAACTTGGGCTTTATCTGGGATCAGATGAGCCGATCAATAAATCGAACTTGTTCACCGGAACGCAGGCACTAGCTTTTGAAGCTGTGAAATCAAGCGGCGACAGTATTTTTATGGAAAATGCGCCGGGTGGCATTGTAGCCATGTATCCTGATTTTGCCTCTGCCGCGCCATGCGTGACTTGTCACAATGAACACGCCGATAGTCCAAAAATAGACTGGAAGATGGATGATGTTATGGGGGCAACCACTTGGACCTATCCAAAGGATCGGGTCGGGGCTGCGGAATATTTAGATGTAACAGAAGCATTTTATGCCGCCATTGCAGAGGCCTACGACATCTACCTTGAACGCGCGAAAGGATTTTCGCAGGAAATAAACATCGGCCCTGATTGGCCCAGCGAAGGGCATCTAGCCCTACCCGATGCGGCAACATTTATGGCCGAGCTGCGCCAACAAAGTGCCGAACGGGTCCTGTCCAACCTTGTCCTTGATGCGCAGGATAAATTTGAAACCCTGGAGCTGACCCAATGACCGCACTTTTAATCGCGCTTGATCGACAACCCTATCTTTGGGTTGCCATTATTTGTTTCGCCTTGCTTGTTGCCGCCCTTATTTTTGGAATTCAAAAAACTCTGATCCCGCCTTCTTGGCGATACCCATGGCAGGTGCTGACGGGCGGCCTTCTTCTTGCAGCAATCCTTTACCAATGGTTCTTACTGTTCGATCGCCTGTCGCCTGGTGGTGCGCCGCAAAAATCGAGATCCAGATATGCCAATCA
>CAZRFT010000240.1:0-5276 GCA_964599255.1 uncultured Neptunicoccus sp.
GTCTCCGATAACACAATGTTTTGCCTCTAACTCGATGGCCTTTGCGGCAAGCTCTTCGACGTTTTTATGTGCGGTAATGGTATCGACATCAAATGCGGGGCGATCGGCCATAACAATATCTGCCGTTTGCATTCCAATGGACCCTGTTAGTCCAAAAATCGAAAGGGTCTTCACCATTAGAGCCAGATAAATTTTAGCTGATCGATTAACATCACCAAAACGCCGGCGCCGATAAACCCATCAAAGCGATCCAAAAATCCGCCATGTCCTGGGATTAGGTTGGAGCTGTCTTTGACCCCTGCGCGACGCTTCAACCAACTTTCAAATAGATCACCCGCTTGGGCCGCAATCGCCACCGCCACTGCAAGCAAGAGGAAGATCATATTCACTTCAAAATAAACAAATCCAATGGCCGAGAAGAGGACAGCAAGCACCCAACCCCCGATTGTTCCTGACCATGTTTTCTTTGGACTTACAGCAGGCCAAAGTTTAGGGCCTCCAAAAATGCGTCCGAAGAAATAGCCACCAATGTCAGAGGAAACCACACAGACAATCAACCAAAGCGTTAAAATTAGACCGCCCATTTGGTGCAGGTTCAGCACACCCCAACAACCGAGAATTATCAGCGCTAAGTAAAAGAGCCGCAGGAAAGCGTCTTTGCCGCCGACGTAAAGCCAGTAGAACATCAAAATGATCGTCGCGAAACCAACGACACTTACTGTGAAGCCAAAATGCAGTGCTGCCACGGTCGCAGCCGCGAAAAAGCCAATCGGAATAACCTTTATCGCCTCGACAGATGAAAACCGACAAAGTTCCCACACACAAAGCCCCGCAAGAACAGAGCAGAAAACGATAAACCAAACGCCGGAGGCGTATAACGCCCCTCCGGCTATTGCCAGTAAAACCACTGCTGACAGAATCCGTGTTGTCAGGTCTTGGAATTTACTGGCTTCCGTCATTTTTGAACAACAGCACCATATCGTCGATCGCGATTTTTGAACTCATTCAAAATTCCTGCGAAAATCGACGGGGTAAAATCAGGCCACGTGGTCTTTTCAAACAGATATTCTGAATAGACTGACTGCCATGGAAGAAAGTTTGAGACGCGGTATTCACCCGATGTGCGAATGATTAAATCGGGATCAGGCAAGTCAGCTGTATCCATTTGGCCTGCAAGCATCTCTTCGGTAATTTCATCCGCCGCCAAACGGCCGGCCGCCACCGCCTTCGCAACCCTTTGTGTTGCGCGAACGATTTCATCCCGACCACCATAGTTAATTGCGATCGTTAGGGTCAGCCGCTTGCAATCTTTTGTCTGCTCTTCAAGACCAGTCATCAAATCAAGCAAGGGCTGTTCCAGCCCATCGCGCGACCCAATAAAGCGAACGCGAACACCTTTGGTGTAAAGATTGGCCTTTTCGGCACGGATAAATCGACGGAAAAGCGCCATTAACCCTTTCACCTCGGCCTCTGAACGTTTCCAATTCTCTGTAGAGAAAGCAAAAAGCGTTAGATGACCCAAGCCATGATCCACGGCGGCTTCCACAATATCACGAACACGGTCGGCCCCTTTTGCATGGCCCACCAGACGTTGCATGCCGCGCGCTGTTGCCCAGCGTCCATTTCCATCCATGATGATTGCAACGTGCATTTCTGATAGTTCCATTGTCAGGTCCTTAAACTGGTTAATGATTTAACCAGCTTTAGACCTGCATGATTTCTTTTTGCTTAACGTCGAGCATCTCATCGACAGATTTAATATGGTTATCGGTCAGCTCTTGAACTTCATCAGACCAAAGTTTTTGGTCATCTTCACTCAAATCATTCGATTTTTTAATCTGATCCATCCCGTCGCGACGAACATTTCGCACTGCAACACGCGCTGTTTCCGCATATTGGGCTGCCACCTTTGTCAACTCTTTGCGGCGCTCTTCGTTCAACTCAGGGATCGGCAAACGAAGCACGGCACCGTCCACAACTGGGTTGATGCCAATGCCGCTTTCACGAATGGCTTTTTCGACCGCACCAACCAATCCTTTGTCCCAAACAGAAACGGTGATCATACGCGGTTCTGGCACATTCACTGTCCCACATTGGTTTAGCGGCATTTGAGAGCCGTAAGCATCCACCGTGATCGGATCGAGGATGGACGCAGAAGCCCGCCCCGTCCGCAGCGTTGAAAATTCAGATTTAAGCGCATTTAACGCGCCATCCATGCGCTTTTCCAATGCATCAATATCAATATCGTCAGACATGTTTTCCTCTTTTAGGCCACTTAGGCCCCGTTGTCGCTGACCTTGGTGCAGGTGCCCTGCCCCGTCAATATTCCTTTTAGACCGCCCTTTTGGTTAAGGGAAAAGACGATTATGGGCAATCCGTTGTCGCGTGCCAATGCAATTGCTGATGCATCCATGACGCGCAGATTTTTCTGCAGAACTTCATCATAAGATACGTGGTCATAGCGCACCGCATCATCATGCTGTTTTGGGTCCTTGTCGTAAATCCCATCCACTTGCGTACCTTTGAATATCGCCTCGCACGACATCTCTGATGCTCGCAAAGTCGCAGCCGTGTCGGTCGTGAAATAAGGATTGCCCGTGCCCGCTGCAAAAATACATACGCGCCCCTTTTCCAAATGGCGTACGGCGCGCCTTCTAATATAGGGTTCACAAACCTGATCCATCGGAATTGCAGAAATAACGCGGGTATGAACACCCAATCCTTCCAAGGCACCTTGCATGGCAAGCGCGTTCATGACCGTGGCCAACATGCCCATATAGTCCGCTGTGGTCCGCTCCATCCCTTGCGCAGAGCCCTGAAGTCCTCGGAATATATTGCCGCCACCAATAACCACGCAAAGCTCTGCACCCATTTGATGCACGGTTTTGATTTCTTTTGCGATCCGCTCAACCGTTGGGGGGTGAAGTCCAAAGCTTTCTTCACCCATCAAAGCCTCGCCCGATATTTTCAATAAAACACGTTTATACGTTAACTGCTCTGCGTCCGAGCCATCGGGCATGGTGGGCTCCCTCTTTGTAAACAGGGATTGACCCTGCAATTTTTAATCAACTAGACCCAAACAAGGTTCAAGATCAAGTGACTAACCCATGCTAGATGATGAAATTCTTCGTTTGTGCCAAGGCGATCAGCCAATCTTGATCGCAGGATGCACTGCATCTGGGAAAAATGCCTTGGGCTTGAAGTTAGCACATCATTTTGACGGGACCATTATCAACGCGGATGCACTTCAGGTTTATGCTGGTTGGCACATTCTTACGGCTCGTCCAGATGCAGATGAGCTTTCCCAAGCCCCTCATCATCTTTACGGCCATGTGCCCTTACTTACCCCCTATTCAACAGGACATTGGTTGCGCGAGGTAGAAGCGATTATAAAAACCACTCCCAAGCGCCCGATCATCCTTGGGGGCACGGGTTTATATTTCCAAGCGCTCACCGATGGCTTGGCTGATATTCCCATGATTTCTGAAGAAACAAGGCGACAAGCCGAAGTCCTAGAAGCCGATAAAGGCCGGCATACCTTCCGTGAAATATTAGAAAGGGACGACCCCGAAGCCCTGACAACAATTGACGCCAACAACCCAGCCCGCACACGCCGCGCTTGGGAGGTCTGGACAGAAACCGGTAAACCCTTGCGTCATTGGCAGGCTGATACGGCGCCGTCATTGGTCTCAAAGGACAATGTCACAGCCCTCCACCTTTCCCATTCTGTCGATTGGCTAAATGAACGTATCGAGAAACGCTTTGATTTGATGCTGGAGGCTGGCGCCTTGGAAGAAGTTCAAGCTGTGCTTGATGCCAATCAATGGGATCCGCATCACCCCTCTTGCAAAGCCATTGGCGCGGCCGAGCTCGTGCTACATCATCAAGGTGAAATCACTCTAGAAGAAGCCCGCGACGCCGCCATCACCCAAACCCGCCAATACGCCAAGCGCCAACGCACTTGGTTTCGCTCAAAAATGTCGACATGGAACAAAGTGGATGCAGAGGCGCTGTAATGAAATGCAACACCTCGCGGTGAAGTTTTCAATATCGAACTTTTTTCTTGGTTATACCGTGAATATCCACTAACTTATCCACAAAATACAATAATAATAACAATAATAAAAAAAGAGTGCAGGCAATGACTTACCCTAACGTGGACTCCCCGCGGCTGAAGGCTGCGATTATGAATGGTGCGACTTC
Source organism: uncultured Neptunicoccus sp. (assembly GCA_964599255.1). Taxonomy (GTDB): domain Bacteria; phylum Pseudomonadota; class Alphaproteobacteria; order Rhodobacterales; family Rhodobacteraceae; genus Amylibacter. The sequence goes on from CAZRFT010000240.1 coordinate 4,204, forward strand.
AGCAAACGCCCATAATATTCGGCTTGATGGGAAATCGGGCTATCATAAGGTAATCTTTATCAAACGCGGCACCGGCAGTTTGATGTTAGAGGGTCAAACAGCAGGATTTGGCCCCAATACACTGCTCTATATCCCCGATCATTGCCCCCACAATCTAAAACTCGGCGTCAATAGCCACGCAATAGTCTTTGGCGTAACCACAAACGCAACAATTCCTCTCCCCGTGGGCCCTGTTTTGGCGAAGGTTGAACGCTCTGCGGATATCACAGCCGTAGGCCAGCTTTTTGACACTGCCTTCCACGAGTTTAATTCCGGCGATCAAGATGCCCAAATGGCCGTGGAAAGTTATATCGGTCTGATGACAGTGCATATGAACCGCATTTCACAACTTACTTCGGTTGAATCAGAAGCGCCGCAAGCCTCCATCCGCCTGATGCGCCGTTTTGCCTATTTAGTAGAAGAACGCTTTGACAACGGCGAAACCCTTGAAACATTGGCCAAAGAGCTTGGCGTAACCCCCACACATCTAACCCGTGTGTGCCAGGCTTTAAATTCGAAATCCGCCTCGCATTTCATCCAAGATCGCGTCTTGGGCGAGGCGAAATTTATGCTGGGTCAAACCAGTTTCAAAATCCAGGACATCGCGGAAAAACTAGGATTTACTTCTGCGGCATATTTCTCTCGTTTTTTTCACACAAAAACCAATGAAACGCCCAAAGGGTATCGCAACAAGCTTAAATCTTTGATTGCAGAATATGAAACTGCGATGGAAGCGGAAGTCGCTTGATCCTTATTTGGCGATTTTGCCCGGGGCAAGATCGTCAGGATCGGTAACCATCTCGATCAAACAGGCTTTGCCGGAGCTCTTTGCGCTTTCAAATACCGATTTGAAATCTGCGCTGGCCTCTATTCTGAAATAAGAGAAATCATAAGCATTTGCGATCTGTTCAAAATCGGGATTGATCAGCGCCGTTCCACTTTGGCGTTTTGGATAATGCAAATCCTGATGCATGCGAATGGTGCCATAGGTTCCATTATTGTGCACGAAAATCATCGGCTTTAACCCATATTGC
>CAZRFT010000241.1:0-3317 GCA_964599255.1 uncultured Neptunicoccus sp.
CACCCTTTTGGATCCCGCCTTTGACCAGTTGCACCCCGGCCAACGGATGCCGGAACACCAGCAGATCAGAGCCGCGCCGCAGGACCGGGCAGGCCACATCCCTCATGCCTTGAAAGGGGCCATGCCTGCGCGCGCCAGTTCATCGGCGCGTTCGTTTTCGGGGTGCCCGGCGTGGCCTTTGACCCACTCCCAGGTCACATCGTGACGCGCCTGCGCCGCATCGAGCCTTTGCCAGAGCTCGGCATTCTTCACGGGCTTCTTCCCGGCGGTCTTCCAGCCGCGGGCCTTCCAGCCGTGAATCCATTTGGTGATCCCGTCTTTGACATAGACACTGTCAGTCACAACTGTGATTTTGCTGGGACGTTCGAGTGCGCGAAGCGCTTCAATCGCGGCTTGAAGCTCCATGCGGTTATTTGTGGTATCCGCTGCGCCGCCGTTTAATTCGCGACGCTTCAGGATCTCGCCTGCTTCTTTTGCCAACAGGACAACACCCCATCCACCCGGACCAGGATTCCCGGAACAGGCACCATCGGTATATGCAAATAACTCAGCCATGGGCGCGAATAATCATAAATGGATCTTTGGTGCCAGCTAAACCTTTTGCCGCACCCTCACGGGTAAAGACCACATCAAAGCCTGCTTCACGCAGCATGTTTTGCACGCCTTCAACGGAATGAAAATAATACATCCGGCCCAATTGGTCGCGCTTTGAACCTTGCCCGATTTTCAATCCGATATGCAGCAAGCCTCCTTTGCGCATCGCCCTTTTGATCTTGGCCAAATGGGCAGGCACTTGCTCATGCGGCGCATGGAGAAGTGAAAAATTAACCCATATTCCGTCATAAAGATCGATCGCCTCTAGCTGATCAAATCTGCCAACTTGAATGTCGATCCCATATTTCTGACGCCCGATTTCGGCCATCTCTGGGCTTGCATCCAATGCGTCGACGTCAAATCCTGCATCCCGCATCATGGCGGCCGAATTTCCGGGCCCACAGCCCAGGTCCAAAACTTTGGCACTTGGGACAAGTCCATCCATAAAATCTTGCAGATCTTGATCGGGTTTATCGCGTGAAAAGCATTCGGAATATTTTTTGGCTTGGCGGGCGTAAGCCTTCATTGTCTCGAGATCGCTCATGCCAGAAATCCTAACCCCAAACAGGCTATAATGACGAGGGTAAAAGGCATTCGGAACGAGAGCCACCAAACAGGTGTAAGTTTCCAAAACCGAAATTGGAAATCCGCAACCAGCCCCAAGATAAATCCGATGATCAGGGCAGCGAGTTGTTGTTCCAAACTCCCAACCACCGTGAAAACGACCCAGACCAAAGGAAGGGCCGCCAAGAAATAGCTTCGCCATTCGCGTTTGCGGGATTTTGCAGCAAATCCAAAAAGCGCACCTGCAGACAGGACACAAACTAACTTGCCATAACTCACCAACAAAAACGGCCCAGAGACCTGATTGAATATCCGTAGGACAAAAGATGAAATTGCCTCACCCACGGGGAAAACGACAATGGCGCCTAGAATAAAGGGCATCAGCAAAAAGCAACCTAGAAGCAGGGCAGGCCTGGGAATTTTCTTCATACGGCTTCGCGAAGGATGCGCGGGGTTTTAAACTCCACCTGCTCAATCGCGGTTTCGACAATCTCTTTGGTCATCTCAAAGCGTGCAGCAAAGGCGTCGATAACCTCGTTTACAAGAATTTCTGGGGCAGAGGCACCCGCCGTGATCCCAACCGATGAAATCCCTTCAAGGGCGCGCCAATCAATATTTTCTGCGCGCTGAACAAGTTGGGAATAGGTGCAACCTGCGGCTTTGCCGACCTCAACCAACCGTTTGGAATTCGAAGAGTTTGGGGCCCCGATTACCAACAACGCATCAATCTTAGGTGCAATTGCTTTGACCGCTTCTTGCCGGTTAGTGGTTGCGTAACAAATATCCTCTTTATGCGGGCCGACAATTGCGGGGAAACGCGAATGTAGCGCGGCCACGATTTCAGCGGTATCATCGACCGATAAAGTTGTTTGCGTGATAAAGGCGAGTTTCGACGGATCGCGGGGGGTGATCCCGGCGACATCTTCTACAGTCTCCACCAAAATTACCTCGCCATCGGGCAATTGTCCCATTGTACCGATGGTTTCCGGATGCCCCTCATGGCCGATCATGACCATTTGCAAACCAGCTTTGTGATGCCGCTCCGCTTCAATATGAACTTTGGACACAAGCGGGCAAGTTGCATCAACAAAAATCATCTCACGCGCTTCCGCCGCAGCTGGTACAGATTTTGGTACGCCATGCGCTGAAAAGATAACCGGCCGATCATCTGGGCATTCGTCAAGATCTTCGACAAAAACGGCCCCTTTTTCGCGCAATCCATCGACCACATATTTATTGTGAACAATTTCGTGGCGGACATAAACGGGCGCCCCCCATTTATCCAAGGCTTGCTCTACAATTTTAATGGCACGATCAACGCCAGCGCAGAATCCACGCGGTGCGGCCAAATAAAGCGTCAACTGGGGCTTCGTCATGGGCGCAACCTGTCACAGAGCGCGAACCACCTCAAGAGAGGCTTAGTCCTCGGCCATTTCTGGCATTGGCTGCGCATCACCCATTTCATCTTCTGGGCGTGGTGGGCGACCAATGACATCTTTAAGCTCTTGAAGCTCGATGAAATTATCGGCCTGACGGCGCAATTCATCTGATATCATCGGTGGCTGCGAGCGGATGGTTGAGACCACGGATACACGAACACCTTGGCGTTGGATCGACTCCAGCAAGGGGCGGAAATCGCCATCGCCTGAAAATAGAACAATGTGATCGACATGTGGCGCAAGTTCCATTGCGTCCACAGCTAATTCGATATCCATATTGCCCTTGACCTTACGACGGCCCATGGAATCCGTGTATTCCTTGGCGGTCTTTGTCACCATTGTGAAACCATTGTAATTCAACCAATCGACTAGTGGACGAATGGGTGAGTATTCTTCGTTTTCCAATAGTGCTGTGTAATAGAATGCACGCAGAAGTTTGCCGCGACGCATAAATTCAGAACGAAGAAGTTTGTAGTCGATATCAAATCCGAGAGATTTCGCAGCTGCGTAAAGATTCGAGCCATCAATAAAAAGCGCAAGGCGCTCATCCTTGTAAAACATTCAAATTATCCTTTTTTTAATATGCCAACAGCGAAACTTGGAATTGCGTGTTATTTCGCTGATAAAGCAGTGGTTAATTAATCCGCAGAGTATTTTCTGCAAGAGGAAATTTATGTCTGATCCCGCAATTGTTACATATGTCGCCTTAGGCTCAAACGG
>CAZRFT010000242.1:0-6893 GCA_964599255.1 uncultured Neptunicoccus sp.
CGTCCCAAAAGTTGGTGCGCCGGAGTTCATATCAATCGACGTCACAAATGCACCCATGATAACCGGTGCGCCTGGATTGCAAAGCTGGTTATAGGCCACGCCCGCCAAAGCTTCAGCCATGACTTGGGTCAAAGTACCAGCAACTGACACCGGCGCCATTGCTCCACCCACGATGAAGGGCGAAACGATACAAGCCTGGTTCGCTTTTGCGTAAACTTCCATTGCGCCCATCATGATATCGTCAAACACCATCGGTGAGTTGATATTGATGAGCGAGGTCATGACTGTTTGACCGCCGAGATCGCCGCCAAAGAGGATCTCTGACATTTTCACAGAATCGACGGCACGTTCTGGCGCCGTCACAGAGCCCATGTAGGGTTTATCTGAAAGAGTCATGAGATGATAAAGCATATCCAAGTGACGCTTGTTCACTGCGATATCAGTGGGCTCGCAAAGAGTGCCCCCCGTGACGTGGAGATATTTGGACATATAGGCGAGCTTGGCGAATTTTTGGAAATCCGCGATTGTTGCATAACGACGGCCACCTGAGGCATCGCGAACAAACGGCGGGCCATAAACGGGGGCAAGAACCATAGACTTGCCACCCAGCACATCGGATTTGTTGGGGTCGCGTGCGGTATGTGTATATTGAGATGGCGCGGTAGAGATCAATTTGCGCGCTAGGCCACGTGGGATGCGCACACGATCACCATCGACATCGGCGCCAGCCTCTTTCCATAATGCCAGCGCATTAGGATTATCTGGAAAATTTACCCCAATTTCAGCCAACACAGTTTCTGCGTTTGCCTCGATAATCTCCAACGCTTCATCGTTTAAGATTTCGAAATTTGGGATCTTGCGCTCGATATACTTGGCGGTTTCAATGACAACGGCTGTACGTTCTGCGCGGCGGGCAGCGCCGCCGCCACGTGCGCGGCGTCTTGGGGCTTCTGAACTCATCGGTCACTCCTAAAGATTGAAAATTATCTACAAAATCGCATCCAAAGCGCCCCAAACTAAAACGCCGCTAAAAAGTTATAAGCGACATTTGCGGTTTTGCTTGCGTTCTTGAATTGTCTTTAGGTGAATTTGTTTTTAAAGCGGAGCCATGAGCACATCCAATTCAGACCGTTTATTAATTATCGATTTTGGCAGCCAGGTTACCCAACTGATTGCGCGTCGTTTACGCGAATTGAACACCTATTGTGAAATCCATCCCTATCAAAATGTGACCGCAGATTTTATCACAAAATTTGACCCAAAAGCGGTGATTTTATCAGGCGGTCCTGCCTCGGTGATGGACGAAAACAGTCCGCGGGCGCCTCAAGAACTATTCGAAATGGGATTGCCCATTTTGGGGATATGTTACGGGCAGCAGGTCATGATGCACCAGCTAGGCGGCAAAGTTGAACGCGGACATGGCACCGCGGAGTTTGGGCGCGCGTTTGTGAAAGCTAAGGGAGAGCTACCCCTTCTTCAGGGCTGGTTTACAGAAGGCGAAGAGCAGGTTTGGATGAGCCACGGCGATCATGTCTCTGAGATTGCGCCAGGATTCGAGGTATTTGGCACCTCGCCAAATGCACCCTTTGCGATCACGGCGGACGTGAGCCGAAATTTCTACGCCGTCCAATTTCACCCAGAAGTTTATCACACGCCCAAAGGGGCCATACTTTATGAAAACTTCCTTAAGCTTGCTGGATTTTCAGGGGATTGGACAATGGGCGCCTATCGCGAAAAAGCGATTGCAGCCATTCGGGATCAAGTCGGCGATGCGCAAGTAATTTGTGGCCTTTCAGGGGGCGTTGATAGTTCTGTCACAGCCGTGCTTTTACGCGAAGCGATTGGCGATCAATTAACTTGCGTCTTCGTCGATCATGGCCTTTTGCGACTTGGCGAGGCCGAAGAGGTCGTGAAGATGTTTCGCGATCACTATAACATGAAACTAATCCATGCAGATGAGCAGGATTTATTTCTGGGCGCACTCGAAGGGGAAAGCGATCCCGAGACAAAACGAAAAACCATCGGCAAGCTGTTCATCGATGTGTTTGAAAAACATGCCAAGCCGATTGGCGCCAAGTTCCTCGCCCAAGGAACGCTTTACCCCGATGTCATCGAATCTGTTAGTTTCTCTGGCGGTCCATCAGTGACCATCAAAAGCCACCACAATGTGGGCGGCCTACCTGAAAAAATGGGTATGGATTTGGTTGAACCGTTAAGGGAACTTTTCAAAGATGAAGTGCGCGCCTTGGGTCGTGAATTGGGCTTGCCAGCGGATTTTATTGGCCGCCATCCCTTCCCTGGACCGGGGCTTGCCATTCGCTGCCCCGGTGAGATCACTAAAGAGAAGCTAGATATCTTACGAAAAGCCGACGCGGTTTATATAGATCAAATCCGGCAGCACGGTCTTTACGATGAAATTTGGCAGGCATTTGTGGCTATCCTGCCCGTCCGAACCGTCGGCGTTATGGGTGATGGACGCACCTATGATTTCGCCTGCGCTCTTCGCGCGGTTACCTCTGTCGATGGGATGACCGCGGATTACTACCCGTTCAGCCACGATTTTTTGGGCGAGACTGCAACCCGTATTATTAACGAGGTACCAGGCATTAATCGTGTTACTTACGACATCACTTCCAAACCACCTGGCACGATTGAGTGGGAATAGCGTCTTCGCTAAAATCCAAATAATCGGGCAAAAAAGCCGCCCTGTGACTCCGCGCCCTCTTTGCCGCTTCGTTTTCGTTGCCTGTTTGACGTCGAACCTAAATCAAATTGCAAATTGAACAATTCGGAATATAGCCCGCCTGCTTTCAAAAGATCGTCATGCGTGCCACGTTCAATAACACGCCCCTGATCTAATACGACAATTTCATCTGAATGTAGAATAGTCGACAAGCGGTGCGCGATAACCAGTGTCGTGCGATCCTTGGAAAGTTCGTCCAGCGCGTCTCGTATTCGGGCTTCCGATTCAGCGTCCAATGCAGAGGTTGGCTCGTCCAACAGCAAAATTGGTGCATCCCTTAAGATAGCACGGGCAATTGACAATCGCTGACGTTCTCCGCCCGAAAACGCATGTGATGAGGGATCGATTTCAGTTTCAAATCCGTTCGGAAGTTGCTCTATAAATTCCAACGCGGCTGCAGATTTCGCCGCGGCACGAACCTCTTCTGCGCTTGCATCCTGGCGGCCGAACTTGATGTTTTCGAAAACGCTGCCTGTCAATAACATTGAATCCTGTGAAACGACTGAAATTTGAGCGCGTAAATCTGAAATCGCAATTTTTTTGCTATCTTTGTCGTCAATCAGAATTTTCCCTGAGCTAGGATCAAATAATCGTGGTAGCAGGTTGAAGATAGTGGATTTCCCCGCGCCCGAGCGCCCAACAAAAGCGTAGGTTTTTCCCGCCTCAAAATGCAAATTAATGTCATGAAGAGCCTCAAACCCATCGGGGTATTTAAACCCAACCGACTCAAACTTGATATCGCCTTTAACTTTTTTTGTAAGCTTTGAGGTGTTTGGCTGATCCAAAATCGTGTTTTGCGTGTCAATCAGGGCAAAAATTCGATCCAATGCCGCCGCACCTTGTTGAGCCATCGCATAAGCACCGCTAAGTTTTCGCGCTGGATTGGCTGCGATTCCAACCGCAGTTAACAACCCCATGAATCCAGCAAGGCTCACGTCGCCGGATTGAATGCGCAATGCCACAATAAAAACAATTAATCCGGTGGCAATTCCGCCCAGTAGTTCCATAAGTGGTGACAGCGTGGCCTGATATTTGACCAAAGAGACACGCAATCTATAGAGACGGGAAAAAACGCCCTTGGCTTGATCCAACAATCGATCTTCAAGCTGATAGGTGCGAACCATCCTGATCCCAGACAGCCCCTCATTCAATGTTGCCGTCATATTTGCGATATCTTCTTGGGTCGCTGACGAAATCTTTCGAACGCGAATGCCCACGATTCCGACGGGGACAAAGGCCAAAGTAAAAACCCCCAAAACCCCAAGTGTTAAGAGCCAATCAATAGATAGCATCACCGCAAAAGCAGCTAGAATCGTAAACACACCCGTGACAGAAGTTAAAATCGCTTGAACAGCCATGCGTGACAAATCAACATCTGCCGAAAACCTCGCTGCAAGCGCGGCGGGTGGTTCGTCCATCAAATATGCCAGATCCATCGTTACCAGCTTTCGATAAAGCGAACGCTGTAAGCTCCTTTGCATCTTAGATAGAGCGAATGCTTGAATTACTTGGGTGACATAATAGGAAACGCCCTTGATCAATACTAAGACGACAATGCCAATGGGTCCCCAGTAGAATACGCGAGTGTTCGACTGCTCCAAAGCTTCGACCACCCATTCGATGTATTTAGCATATCCAGCAGCAGCAAAGCCGGTAACGCACATTAGGATGATGGAAATAAACAGAATGCCTCGGTATTCTGTCAACCATCCCCTCCATAAACGAAGATAGGATCGTCCTAGCGAGGGCCGTTGTTTTTTACGCGTCTTCATTCAGGTCCCGTTCTCTTTACAGAGTTTCGTCTATCATAACGAATTGTGAGACAAAAAGCCCAAATAATGATTTCCAATTTCGGCGAATTTCGACCAATCTTTGGGGACGGAGAGCACAATATGTCCCTAAAACACGGCCCAGAAATTTTATCCATTCCAGGTCCTTCGGTTTTTCCTGACCGCGTGTTGCGTGCCATGCATCGTCGCGCGCCCAATATTTACGAGGGTGAATTGGTCGAGCTAACCGAAACCTTGTTCCCTGACTTGAAGGAAATCGCCCAAACCAAGGGCCAAGTTGCCATTTATATCGGCAATGGTCACGCGGCATGGGAAGCGGCACTTGTGAATACGATAGCCCCAGGCGAGAAGGTATTAGCGTTGAACACCGGTCGTTTCGCGCAAGGATGGGGCGGTGTTGCAGAGACACTCGGCATCGAAGTGCAAGAAATAGACTTCGGCAAAAGGGATGTGATCGATCTGGAACGCACTGCTACAGTGCTCCGGGCGGACAAAACACATCAAATCAAAGCCATCCTGATCACCCAGACCGACACCGCAAGCACTGTCAGCAATGACATTGCAGCCTTTGGAAAGATGTTGCGTGCAACAGGACATCCTGCACTCCTCATGGTCGATTGCATGGCATCGATGGCGACTGAACAGTTTTTGATGGATGAATGGGGTGTCGATGTTGCCATGGCAGGATCTCAGAAAGGTTTGATGACGCCACCAGGTTTGTGTTTTCTGTGGTTCAATGAAAAAGCGGCTGCAGCAAGGGAGAAACTTGAAAGGGTAAGCTATTATTGGGATTGGGGCCCGCGTGTCTCTGGCGAATACTACTATCAAAAATTTGCAGGCACCGCGCCCACGAACCACATCTACGGGCTTCGAGTCGCACTTGATATGATCCTCAAAGAAGAAGGATTGGAAAATGTGTGGTCGCGCCATTCAAGAATTGCAAAAGCGGTATGGGCAGCCCTTGATGCCTGGGGAGAGGAAGGCGTGTTGCACATGAATGTAGCGGACCCAGCGCATCGTTCGCGTGCTGTGACGGCAGTCACCGCCCCCAATAGTTTGGGTCGATATCTGCAAGAGTTTTGTCGGGATCAGGCAGGTGTTACATTGGGCGTCGGGCTTGGCATGGCGGATCGCTTGCAACCTGAATTTGGAAACTATTTCCGTATCGGCCATATGGGTCACGTTAACGTCCATATGATCATGGGAACATTGGGGGCCATCGATATGGCACTAAAGGCCGCAAATATTCCCCATGGACATGATGCATTGGCGCGTGCGGCAACTGAATTGACACGTAGCCCTTGAGAATCGCGGTGATCGATCCCAAATGTCGGGAAACGAGGCTATCAAATTGACTGAAAAACCTAAAACCACCCTCTCTCGACGCACCGTTTTGGGCACCGCGCTTGCGGCGAGCTCTGCGCGTGCTTTGCCAAAAATCGCTCTGAAACTGCGCCAAAAGCGGGTGTTATCCCTCGTTTATGACAAAGCTTTGGGTGGTTTGCGCGCGGTTGATCGTCTCGTTAAATGAGCGCCCTACCTTCACGCTTTCTTCACAGGAATTTGCCATATGTTGTGTTGCCACAGTTCAAAACACACTTAGTTTTGTGGGTATCGAGCGAAAGGATAGACACATGACACCGATTAAGCTGAATGATTTCCTTCACCAGACAGCGCCTCAGGTGGATAAGAGCATCATGGATCTTGGGAAGTTGGGTTTGCAGCACGCTGCACCCCAGGAAGATGGTAAAATGATGCTGACCCTACGATTTGACGCTAAGACGGGGACATTGATGCCGACCGCTGCCGGCTAGCGTTCACAGAAATAAGGTCGAATTCAAACTCAATCTTTGGGGGAACCCATCGCGGTCTGAGGGCGGGCAGCGCCTGCCCGATGGGCGCGACCCCATCGCGCCCCGTCAGAGGCGCAACCCCATTAACCCAAAGCAGCGACCCGCGCCATTGCCTCTTGTAGCGTGGAAAGCTCTTCGGCCCCTGATTCAAGGCGTGTCCGGCTTTCGTCCACGACATGCTCAGGCGCGTTGGCCACAAATTTCTCGTTCGACAGCTTGCCTTTTATCTGGCCAAGCTCTTTTTCAAGCTTTTCAATTGCCTTCGTCAAACGCGCTTTTTCGGCATCAATGTCGATGATTTCGGCAAGCGGCAGGCAGAATTGACCACCCTCCACCGGCAGCGTGACCGCACCTTGGGGTGCCTCTGACGCACTTGAGACCTCTTCAATCCGACCCAAACGCATAATCATCGCTTTGTTGTTTTCAAATGCGGTTGTCGCGGTTGCATCCAAGCCCAGCGAGATCATCGGGATTTTGGCGCCTGCATTCACGCGCATTTCAGCGCGA
>CAZRFT010000243.1:0-1128 GCA_964599255.1 uncultured Neptunicoccus sp.
GATCATCCTTTTGGGCGCGATTGGACTTTTATATTCTGCGCGTGGCGGGTTGAGCGCGAGCCTAAAAACTGATGTGTTGCAAATGCTGATCTTCTTGGTGGTGTTTATCGCGGCCTTTTTGATCCTGATTTTCAGCGCAGAGTTTTCTCTGACGGCTGTGTTGACCGCCGAAGGTGTGCATGACCAAGCTGCGCGTCCGGGCTGGGTGCTGGTGGCGGTCGCCTTTCTGCAGGTGTTTTCCTATCCCGCACATGATCCGGTGATGATGGATCGCGGGTTTATTGCTGATGATGAGACGACGAGGAAGAGTTTCATCTATGCGTTTCTAATCTCTGCGGCTTGTATCTTTGGCTTTGGGATGTTTGGCATTCAGGCGGGGCTAATTGGCGCGGCTTATGAGAGCCAATTGATCGGCACTTGGGCAGGCATGTTTGGGCCGTTTGTGTTTTTCTTGCTGATGGTATCCTTGTTGGTGTCTGCGCTTTCGACGTTGGATAGTGCGCTGTCATCGGCATCGCGTTTGGTGATCGAGGAATGGAAGCTACTGCCCAAGACGTTGAATAATGGGCGGATTGCCATGGTTGCTTTTGCGGTGATTGGCGGGTTGCTGACGTTTTTCCCAAACAAAACCTTGTTTGATGCGGTTGCCGTGACTGGCACGGCGTCGATGTTTTTGACGCCTGTGTTGATCTATTCTTTCCTTGGATACCGCTTGCCTGTCTGGTCCTATCTGGTGGCTTGGGCGGCGGCGGTTATTGGTGCGGCGGCTTATATGTATCGCGGATCGGATTTTTGGATGGGCGTGATCAATCCGTTTATTTCGACGCCAGAGATCCATAAATATGACCAGCTTTTGGTGATTTGTATTGGGGTTTTGGCGGTTGGATTTGCCGCGGGGGCCTTGGGCATTCTGTCCCAGCAATTGCTTGGCAAGCGGGCTGAGGGCTGATAGACGCGCCCTTACCCGATAAATTCAATCAGGTAAGGGTAGGCCTTGTCCAAAACGCATCCTCAACTGGAGCTGAAGCATATCCACCACGCCTTTGGCGGGCGTCAGGTGGTGGAAGATGTCAGCCTGTCGTTGGGTGCAGGCGAGGTGATGTGCCTGCTTGGCCCGTCTGGTTGCGG
>CAZRFT010000244.1:0-4081 GCA_964599255.1 uncultured Neptunicoccus sp.
GCAAATACAAAATCAAAGAGCTTCTTCAGGCTTGTCACGATTACCCACGCCTGTCGAATGCCGAACGCATCACCTTTGAATATGTGATGCTAAAAGGCGTGAATGACAGCGACGAAGACGCGCGTCGCCTCGTATCACAAATTCGTGGCATTCCAGCAAAAATTAACCTTATTCCATTTAATCCTTGGCCAGGCGCGCCTTACGAACGGTCTGATTCAGATCGTATTGAAGCGTTTGCCGATATTGTGAACCGCGCAGGATACGCAAGCCCTGTACGCAGACCCAGAGGTGAGGATATAATGGCCGCGTGTGGACAACTTAAAAGCGCAACAGAACGCGCAAGGAAAACCGCAGCACAGATTGCGGAAGAAGCAAGGTAGGGACAAATGAATAGACGTTGGGTGCTCGCATCAATGTTGTCACTGGTTGGCACGGCCGCTTCGGCCAGCCGAACAGTGATCAAACGTATTCCAATTTACCGTGGTCCTGCCATTACGCAAGTTTTGGTGAATAAATCTGAACGCCGCATGTATTTGATTGCAGGCGAAAAGGTGATCAAGAAATATCGCGTGGATTTGGGCTTTGAACCAAGGGGTCATAAATTCGAAAAAGGCGATGGTCGCACACCCGAAGGTCTCTATTGGATCGACCGCGACAACGTTAACAGCCGCTATTACTTATCGCTTGGCATTTCTTATCCGAATGCCGAGGATCGTCGCAAAGCCAAAGCAGCAGGCGTTGATCCAGGTGGGGACATCTTCATCCACGGGGGCCCACGGTACAAAGGCGAGCGCCGCCGCGGACGCGATTGGACAGCGGGATGTATTTCAGTATCTGATCGCCAGATGAAATGGGTGTTTGCGATGGTTAAAGTCGGCACGCCGATCTATATTAACCCTTAAGACGCTTCTTTGTTATTCGCATCATCAGGAATGGCGACACCAGATTGGTTCGGCACGCGCTTTGGCGACCCTTTGTTGCCAAGGATTTGAACCCACCAAATCTTACCGCCTGCTTCTTGGGAATATCCAAACCCCAAAGAATCGGCTTGCGGGTCAAGGATCACTTGGCTTGAAAGCGGATCGCTCATCCACGCATTCAGCGTGTTGAAATCATCCTCAAACGTTTCAGAGATATTCTGACCTTCAAAGGAACCCTGAAACCCAATGCGCGCAACGCGCTCTGGCGGCGAAGACCCATCAGAACCAAAATGCCAGGGGCGATTTTGTCTTTGCATGTCAACCGCGTGTTTTTTAGCCGCTGAAATAAGTAATGGATCAAGTTCCAGAGCCTGTAAGCCACGCGAAGCCCGAATAGCGTTTACAGCATCCAAATGGCGAAATTGTATCTTACTTTCACCAATCGCACTTAAGCGAACGATACGTGTACCATCACCGGCCCCTTCAGGAACCACGCATGCTGAAAGAACAAAAAGGCTTAAAACCAATGCTAGCAAAATACGCATTTATAAAAATCCCGCGCTGTTTGGGACTTTTTAGTCGGACAAATGCGCTATGACAATCCAACAATTTCTGATAAGCGTGACATAACCTATATGTGAGTTGAAAATATCCAGATTGCCCAAGTAAAGTTCGGGCAGATTTGAGAGGTTTGTTATGAAAATGCTTTGGACACGTCGCACGATATCCACAACATTGCTTAGTTTGTTGGGCGGTACAGCTTTTGCCCAAGACGAAGAATCAGGAACAGATTCGGGCTGGAATCCCGATCTGAACAATCCAGAATTGGGTTTTGACACGCCGCAAAGCCAAGATGACCGACTAAACGATGAAGATGGCCAAGTGGTTCGCAACATCGGTGCCTTTGTTGGACGCCATGATTGGCAAAACTATTTCAACAATCTGCGCAATGGCGCGATCCTCGTCGATACGAAATCGCGCGCGCTTTATTTTTGGAGCGCTGACGAATCAATTTTCAAAATTTATCCGATTGCGGTGCCAAACTCCGACGAGCTAACGCGCCTTGGTCGCACAGCTGTTGTACAGAAACGTGTGGGTCCAGATTGGCGCCCGACACCGTCGATGCTGAAGCGAAATCCAAGCTGGCCACGTTATATTCCTGCAGGTCCGGGAAACCCGCTGGGCAGTCACGCGCTTTATCTAAGCTGGAAATATTACCGGATCCACGGCACCCATGATAACCGCAAGATCGGTCGCCGCTCATCAAATGGATGTATCGGTCTTTATAACGCGCAAATCGCAGAGCTGTTTGAATTGACTAAAGTCGGCACGCAAGTCCTGTTTATCTAAGGATTGCCTTTACTAAGAATTTTGGAACCCGCGCTTTAATCAGTGCGGGTTTTTTCGTTTTCGAGCATCTGCCGTAGCGCGGATCTATAGTCTTTGTAGATCAGCTCGACGCCCAACTCTTCTTTAATCAGGTTATTTCGAACCTTTTTGGATTCTGCATAGAAGCTCCGCGCCATTGGGGTCATTTCAGCCGTCTCGAAATCTTCGGCTTCTGGAACGGGCAGCCCCAACAGTTCTGCGGCAAAAGCAATCACATCCTCGGGCGGCGCAGGATCGTCATCACAAAGATTGTAAATCGCACCAGCGCGTGGCTGCTTGATCGATGCCAACAGGGTATGGGCAATGTCGTCCACATGGATACGACTAAAAACTTGTCCGGGCTTTATGATACGTCTGGCTGTGCCGTGTCTTACTTTGGCAAAGGGTCCTCGCTCTGGGCCGTAAATTCCAGCTAGCCTGAAAATGTGCAATGGTAATTCTAGTTGTGACCATTCAGCCTCGGCGGCAACGCGCAATTGTCCACGTTTCGTGCTGGGGGAGGTTGGTGTCCTTTCATCAACCCAACCCCCTTGATGATCTCCATAGACCCCTGTTGTAGAAAGATACCCAACCCAATCGAACGATGTTTTTTCGAAAGCATCACGACACGCCGCCAAAACTGGGTCACCAGCTTCATTTGGGGCAACGGAAAGCAGGACATGAGTGGCCGCTTTTATATGCGAGCTTAAGTCTGCGTCCGGCCAGACAACCGCCTCCAATCCGCGCGCGCGAAATTCGGATGCTTTCTCCTCGGACCGCGTTGTCGCGATGATTTTCCACCCTAGCGGCACCAAAAGCCGCTCCAAAGCAGAGGCGCTATAGCCGTGTCCAATTGAAAGAAGTGTTTTCATGACAGCCGTTCCACCGCCCAAGCGCCGGCATCTGCGACAACGGCATCTTCATGGGCGGCAAGTTGTTGTGCCTTTGGCTTCAAATCTGATTTTCCTGAATTTCCAATGGCATAAGCGACGTTACGCAAAAAGCGGGCAACACCAATGCGCTTTATTGGGCTTTTGGTAAAAAGCGCACGAAAACTGGTATCATCCAAATCGGCCAAGTCAGCAAGGGCGGGTGACTTAAGCTCCTCTCTGGCGTGATAGCCCGCCTCTTTCGCCTCGACCGCAAACTTGTTCCAAGGACAGACCGCCAGACAGTCGTCGCACCCATAAATCCGATTACCCATTAAGGGTCGTAGTTCAGGATCAACGGGCCCGTCATGTTCGATCGTTAGATAAGAAATACATTTCCGCGCATCGAGTTGATAGGGTGCTGGGAAAGCATTGGTCGGACAGATATCCAAACAAGCGCGACAGGATCCACAATGATCTTCTTCAGCCACATCGGTTTCCAAAGCCAAAGTGGTAAAGATTGATCCGATAAAAAACCAATTCCCCAAATCGCGACTGACCAAATTTGTGTGCTTGCCCTGCCAGCCAAGCCCCGAGGCCGCACCCAAGGGCTTCTCTGACACAGGCGCGGTGTCCACAAAAACTTTAATCTCCCCTCCTGCGGTATCAATCAACCAGCGCCCCAACCGCTTCAGACGCTTCTTTATTAAGTCGTGGTAATCGCGGTTCTGAGCATAAACAGAAATCGCTGCCCGATCGCGATGCGTGAGCAGTTCCAACGGATCGAAATCAGGGGTGTAGGTTTCGCCCAACATAATTACCGATTGTGCATCAGCCCAAAGTGACGTTGGATCGCCGCGCCATTCCACACGATCTTCCATCCAGCCCATTGTGCCGTGATATCCAGCATCCAAAAAACCACGA
>CAZRFT010000245.1:0-2707 GCA_964599255.1 uncultured Neptunicoccus sp.
AGGAATTTCGCTGCCAATCCCGAAATCCATGGCAACCGCGCGAACGCGCTCGCGACCAGTATTTTCAGAGACTTTGACGGCCACGGTGTTGATCGACCGCGCCAGAGCCTCTGTTGCGGTTATGGGGCCAAGAAATTCGCGGGTGTAGTTCTTGGGCGTCCATGGGCCAGAAGGTGTGGGGATGGTCACTGGGCTGTCTTCAATGATGGAATCATATCGCAGGCCATTTTCGAGCGCGGCGGCGTAGACAAAGGGTTTGAAAGAGGAGCCCGTTTGCCGCAGCGCTTGAGTGGCGCGGTTGAACGATCCCGCAAGCGCGTTATTGCGACCGCCAACCATGGCCTTCACGGCCCCATCGCGGGTCATCACGACAATTGCCCCTTGTACGCGCGAGCCTTCCTTCAATCGCTCAAACACGGCGGACATCGCCTCTTCTGCAGATTTTTGAATACGTTTATCAAAAGTGGTTTTGATAACGATATCGGATTTCGCGTCATCAATTAAGAAGTCAGGCGCGGTTTCCAGAATCCAATCAGCAAAATAACCGCCCGCCCGTTCAGCAGCAGCTTGGCTAAGGCGGGCAGGATTGTTTCGCGATTGATCGGCCTGGTTTTGTGTGAGGTAGCCTTGGTCCTCCATCAATCCGATGATCAGGTTTGCGCGTCTCGCGGCACGATCTGGATTGCGGATCGGGTTTGTGGATGACGGCGCCTTTAGAAGCCCTGCCAACATCGCGGCCTCTGCTGGATCAACTTCGCGGGCAGATTTGCCGAAATAGCGCTGGCTGGCGGCCTCAAACCCGAAAGTGCCATTACCAAGGAATGCGCGGTTGAGGTAGATCGCTAAAATCTCATCCTTGGAATACTTTAATTCCATCGCGAAGGACATCGGCACTTCTTTAATCTTGCGTTCAATCGCATCGAGGTCATCAAAGAATATCAGCTTGGCGACCTGCTGTGTGATCGTCGAGCCGCCGTGTCCCTCCCAAGGTTTGCGCCCTTCGCGCAGATTGATGCGCACGGCGCTTGCAATGCCGCGCGGGGAGATGCCAGCGTGCCAATAAAAACGTTTGTCTTCTGTCGCAATAACGGCGTTTTTCAAATGTGGCGAAACGGTATCGGCAGTGACCACACCACCAAATTGATCACCGCGCCAAGCAAAGACCGCGCCATTTTGATCAAGCATAGTAACCGAGCCTTGTTGGCGGTCATCCATCAAATCTTGGGCGTCTGGCAGGAAGCTAAGGTAGTAGAATGTTGCGATTGCCACGACGACGGCTAAGACGACCGCCGTGCGAGACCCGATCCACCAAACCAAAAGGAATACGGATTTGACCATCCGCTTGAACCAAACCCAAAGGGGGTGACCTTTGGGCTTTTTGGGTGCTTTGCGGGCAGGCTTTTTGGGTGTTTGAGGCTGAGGTTCCACAAACTTACGCTTATCCGCAACAAGGGCTGGTCTTTTACCTGAGGAGCTCATCCGCACTGCCGTTTTCTTTTTAACTTATGCTGAGTTCCTTGATTTGTTGAGACGATTATCGGCATTTTTTTATATTTTTGTGACTACATTTTAAGCAAAAATATAACGCTGATTATTTTTTGTTCATTTTTTACGTTTCGTGCTCGTTTTTTCAAGGGGTGGCGTTGCTAATATGAAATTTTGAAATCCACCTTGGGGACAGGAATACGGGCATGGTGCGCGTATCCAACCAAAGAGGATTTAATGAAACTTGTTATAGCGACCATCAAACCCTTCAAGCTTGAGGAAGTACGCGAAGCGCTGACCGAAGTTGGGGTTACGGGTATGACGGTGACGGAGGTCAAAGGCTATGGCGCTCAATCGGGCCATACAGAGATTTACCGTGGCGCAGAATACGCCGTGAACTTTGTCCCAAAGATCAGACTCGACATTGTAGTGCCAGACAAACTGTCCGAGCCCGTCGTCTCTGCAATCGAAAACTCAGCCAAAACAGGAAAGATTGGAGACGGTAAAATCTTCGTTTTGGATGTCAAACAAGCCGTTCGGGTTCGTACCGGGGAAACCGGCAACGACGCCGTATGAGCGGAAAGGAAATATTAAAAATGAAACTCTCTACATTATTGTTGAGTGCGTTGCTTGTCCTCTCTCCCGTCGCCAGCATTGCACAAGATGTAACGACTGAATCTGTCGCCGCGGCAATTGCGGCATCTCAGGCAGAAACTGGCTACATTCTAACAACCGTCCTATTCTTAGTAGGTGGTTTTCTTGTTTTCTGGATGGCAGCTGGCTTCGCAATGCTTGAAGCAGGTCTTGTTCGTTCGAAAAACGTCACCATGCAGCTGACCAAGAACATGGGTCTTTTTGGACTAGCGTGTATCTTTTACTATCTAGTTGGCTACAACCTTATGTATCCGGGCGATGGATGGACCATGGATGGGATCATTGGTGCTTTCGCCATCACGTCGCTAGAACCAGTTGGCGCGGGCGCTGATGTCGTCGATGTCTCTTATGCCTCTGTTGGCTCAGACTTTTTCTTCCAACTCATGTTTTGTGCGGCGACAGCATCCATCGTGTCTGGAGCACTTGCAGAGCGAATTAAACTTTGGCCGTTCCTGATCTTCGTGATCATTTTGACTGGTATCATCTACCCAATCCAAGCCTCTTGGAAATGGGGCGGTGGGTTCCTTGATGGCTTGGGTTTCCTAGATTTCGCGGGCTCTACTGTTGT
>CAZRFT010000246.1:0-1753 GCA_964599255.1 uncultured Neptunicoccus sp.
ACCATCCACCATATATAACCAGCTTGATGGGTCCTCTGGGTCCATATCATGGTCCAGCATCAATTTACGCCCCAACTCCGATTGCAGAGGGATAATCAAAAATTCGCCTTTGTTATCATTGCGCGCAATCCACCGCGCCGCTTTCGCGCAAAGTGCGCACAGCGCGTCCATTACGGTCACAGGTCCTTTGTGGGCACGAAATGTCTTTTCAGCCTCGGTCATATCCCAAAGATAGTCGCTGGAACCCGAAAGAAAAGAGTGAAAAAAGCCGCAGGGGGTTGCCCGCGGCTTTCGCGCGGATTATTTGCGCTTCTTAAGCGCGTCACGAATTTCAACCAAAAGGTCTTTTTCAGAGGGGCCAAGATCCTCCGCTGGTGCCTCTTCTTCTTTCTTTTTCAAGCTATTGACGGATTTCACCAACATGAACACCACAAAACCGATGATCAGAAAATTGATCACCGCCATGATGAACCGGCCATAGGCAAAGACAGGCGCCCCTGCCTCTTCAGCCGCAGCCAATGATGCATGCGTTGAACCATCCAAAGTTGCGTACATACCTGAAAAATCAATCCCACCTGTAAACAGGCTGATAAATGGATTGATCAGATCACCCACCATCGAGCTGACAATCGCTGTAAAAGCCGCACCAATTATAATACCAACGGCCATGTCCATCACATTACCTTTGGCGATAAAATCTTTGAATTCTTTGAGCATTTGCTCCCCCTATATTTATATGTTTTTCTTAGATGAGGGTTATCGATGCTATTGCAACCCCAGTGCGTGCAATTACTTGACTAAGATGCCGCAAACCCCTAAATGCGCCCCAACATCCAAGGAAGTGCCAAAGCTTCCGGTCTTTATGGTTAGATCCAAAGATCGCCCCCCGTCAGCGAGTTTCGCCCACGGGGGCATTTGTGCATTGGACTTGGGTTGGGCTTGAACAAGGAAACATGAACCTATGTTTGAAAATCTCTCAGAACGTCTCTCTGGCGTTTTTGACAAATTAACAAAGCAAGGCGCGCTCTCTGACGAGGACGTGTCCGCAGCCCTACGCGAAGTTCGCGTCGCACTATTAGAAGCCGACGTGTCCTTGTCAGTGGCACGCGATTTCATCAAAGCCCTTCAAGACAAAGCAACTGGTCAAGCCGTCACAAAATCCGTGACCCCCGGACAGCAAGTTGTCAAAATCGTTCATGATGAACTGGTTCATTTTCTGGGTGGCGATAACCCTAATATTGGCGAGTTAAAAATTGACAGCCCGCCTGCCCCGATTTTGATGGTTGGTTTGCAGGGTTCAGGTAAAACAACGACGACAGCAAAACTTGCCAAACGCCTTTCTGAAAAGAACGGCAAAAAGGTTTTGATGGCGTCTTTGGACACAAACCGTCCAGCCGCGATGGATCAGCTTGCAATTTTGGGCCAACAGATCGGCGTTGATACGCTGCCAATCGTCAAAGGCGAAAACGCGGTCAAGATCGCAAAACGCGCGAAACAGCAGGCCACGCTTGGTGGGTACGACGTATACATGCTCGATACAGCGGGTCGTTTGCAAATCGACCAAGAGCTGATGAAAGAGGTCGAAGAGGTTTCCAAGGTTGCAAATCCGCGCGAAACCCTGCTCGTGGTTGATGGCCTAACGGGCCAAGTCGCTGTTGAAGTTGCCGAGGAATTTGACAATCGCGTCGGCATTTCTGGCGTTGTCATGACCCGTATGGATGGCGACGGTCGCGGTGGTGCGGCCCTTTCGATG
>CAZRFT010000247.1:0-6050 GCA_964599255.1 uncultured Neptunicoccus sp.
TTGATCGAGATTTTGTTCTGTGGTTAATGTGCCGTTAGGTAATGTCACGAAGGCGTTACCGTTGTTAACAACAATAACTCTGAAAGGGAGGGGACTTATGGCGGATAAAAAATCCGAAATACGTGCTCGCCATTGGGAGAAAACAAGAAACTTGACCATCTGGGTACTTATTATCTGGGCAATTTTCTCGTTTGTCGTCCATTGGTTTGCGGGGTCTTTGAACGAAATGTCGTTCCTCGGCTTCCCGCTTGGTTACTACTTTGCAGTGCAAGGCTCGCTAGCCATCTTTGTTGTCCTGATTTTCGTACAAAATATGATGCAGGATAAGATCGATGACGAAGCGGGACTTCGCGGTGAATAAAGGAGGGACTGCGAATGTTTAAAGGTGACTTTATCGATAACCTACCGAAGATTTATGCCACTTACACAGGTGGCTTTATTGTCTTCATTCTGATCATGGCTATTTTCGAGTCCATGGGCATGACTGCCGATACAATCGGTATCTTGTTCGTGGCCTTCACGGTCGTGATTTATGCATTGATCGGGTATCTTTCCCGTACAATGGACGTTGGTGCATACTACGTTGCTGGTCGTTCCGTACCGCCAGTATTCAACGGTATGGCGACCGCGGCTGACTGGATGTCAGGTGCATCATTCGTTGCACTAGCAGGCGGTATCTACTTCGGTGGACACGGCTACTTGGCATTCGTTGTTGGTTGGACAGGCGGTTATGTGCTTGTGAACAGCTTGATGGCGCCATACTTGCGCAAATTCGGCTGCTACACGGTACCTGACTTCATCGGTACGCGCTATGGTGGTAACCTTGCGCGCTTCATCGGTGTTTTGATCCTGTTCGTTGCGTCATTCACTTACGTGACAGCGCAGATCAACGCGTCTGGTACGATCGCAGCACGTGCACTTCAAATTCCATTTGAAGCAGGTGTTTGGATCGGTATCGTGGGTATCCTACTTTGCTCTATGCTTGGTGGTATGCGCGCGGTTACTTGGACACAGGTTGCACAGTACATCGTTCTGATCATTGCGTACCTTGTTCCAGTTATCTGGATGTCAAACGTACAAGGCTTCGGCGTTATCCCACACTTCGGTTACGGTGACGCGGTAACTCGTATCCAAGAGCTTGAAACAACTCTAGGCGTGGGTACTCCAGCAGCAGAGAAAATTGGTAAACTGGCAGTTCTAACGAACAACGCGGTTGATCCAGTATCTGGCTGGCAGTTCTTCACTCTTGCGATTTGTATGATGGCAGGTACTGCATCTCTACCACACATCTTGATGCGTTACTTTACAACTCCATCCGTGCGTGCAGCGCGTAAGTCTGTTGCATGGTCGTTGTTCTTCATCTTCTTGCTATACTTCACAGCGCCTGCACTAGCGACGCTAACGAAGCTACAGCTACTTGACCCAACAATGGCAACTTCTGTCATCGGTAAGTCAATTGAAGAAGTACAAGCACTTGAGTGGGTACAAAAATGGACAAATGTTGGTATGTTGGCAGTTGCTGATCAATCCGGTGACGGTATTGTTCAGATCAACGAATTCTTCATGCGTCCTGACATCGTTGTTCTAGCGACTCCAGAAATTGCAGGTCTACCTGCGGTTATCTCTGGTCTAGTTGCAGCCGGTGGTCTTGCAGCAGCAATGTCTACTGCAGACGGTCTGCTACTTGCGATCGCAAACGCGTTGTCTCACGACTTGTACTACAAGATCATCAGCCCGAACTCTGACACGAAAACGCGTCTAATGGTTGCTCGTGCATTGTTGGTTGTGATCGGTGTTGCAGCGGCCTTGATCGCTTCTATGCAACTTACAGGTATCCTTGGTGCCGTTGCATGGGCGTTCTGTTTCGCATGTTCTGGTCTCTTCTTCCCACTCGTCCTTGGCGTATGGTGGAAGCGCGCGAACACTGCAGGTGCGATTGCAGGTATGGTACTAGGCTTCGCAGCCGGTACTTGGTACCTGATCCATATCCGCACTGGCGGCGACATGATCTGGGGTCTAAACCACCTACGTTTCGGTATCATCGGTATGCCAGTTAGCTTGATCGCAATGGTTGTTGTGTCGCTTGCGACACCAGCACCATCTGCGGAAATTCAAGCAATGGTTGACGAGGTACGTGATCCATCTGGTGAAACGATCCTTGCAGAAAAGCACTAAGCTGATCTGATATAAAGATAGAGAGGGCGGTCTTCGGATCGCCCTTTTCTTATCCGAAACCCTCTGGAATACTCTTGCCAAAAGCAGCAGATTCATGTTCTGTCGCCAAGCAATTGGGAGAAATAAATGCTACCGGAATCAATAGCACATCTGCCGCTATGGGCGGTTGCGGTCGACTATATCCTCGGGATTATTATGTACACGCTGATCGCGCGATTTGCGATGGGGCTGTTTCTTCCAGAAGATAGCGATTTCTTCTTTTCCAAATTCTTCGTGAGAGCGACGAACCCGCTAATTCGTTGGTTCAAACCCATTACACCAGCATTCTTGTTGCAGCCATTGGTGCCCCTTTATGTGGCATGGTTCTTTTACATGCTACGTTTCTATCTGATGCCGTATGTGCTCGGCTTTGGTGTTATGGGAACGCTGAGCTTCCAGTTGGAGAGCGAATTCGCCGCGTGGCTTTACAGTCTAACTAAATAGGGTGTGACTAGAGCACCTATTTAGATTTCTTTTTAGGCTGCAGCGCTTCTACCATCGCACGCAATTCTGCATTCTCTGCCCTAGCCTTTTCGGCCATGGCCTTAACTGCATCAAATTCTTCGCGTGTCACAAAGTCACGGTCGGCCATCCAACGATCAATCCAGCCCTTCATCGCGGTTTCTGCCTCTTGGGCTGCACCTTGGGCTACACCCGCAGCATTTGTGAACAGGCGAGACATGTCTTCAAAAAACTTGTCTTTAGCTTCCATGTCTTTCTAACTCCTTGACGGCTTTCCCCTTTGATATAAGGGTTGGAAATAAATTTTCAAAGGGCGCAACGTCGCAGAGGCCCCATGCTCGCACTCATTCCTTTTCCAGATATCGATCCTGCGCTTCTTCGTGTGGAGCTTTTTGGGCGTGAGTTTGCGATCTATTGGTACGCACTTGCTTATATTGCCGGGTTTGTTTGTTGTTTATTTTGGGTCCGCTATCTAATCAAACAGCCTGCCCTTTTTACTGGAACACCCCCCATCACAAAATCCCAATTTGATGATTTGCTCACATGGGCGATCATTGGCGTTATTTTGGGCGGCCGCATCGGGTATGCGCTATTCTATCAACCAGACGTTTATCTCAACGACCCTTCACGCATTTTACGGATTTGGGAAGGTGGTATGGCATTCCACGGCGGCTTTGCCGGTGTCATAATCGCTGGACTTATCTTTTGCTGGAAGCATGGTCTTAACCCTTGGTCGGTAGGGGATCTGATCGGATGCGGAACTTTTTTCGGTTTGTTCTTTGGGCGGATTGCCAACTTTATCAACGCAGAGCTGTGGGGGCGCGCAACGGATGTGCCTTGGGCTGTAGCATTCCCAGGTCAAGCTGCCCAAAATTGTGGGCAGGTCTTAGGTGAAGTTTGTGGCCGCCATCCCTCGCAACTCTACGAAGCAGGCTTAGAAGGGCTTTTAATGTTCCTAATCTCGCTTTTTCTGGTTTTTCGCTTTGGGATCTTGAAACGAAGCGGCGCAATGGTCGGCGTGTTCTTCCTGGGTTATGGATTGTCGCGCGTCTTCGTTGAAGCGTATCGTCAAGCAGATGCCCAATTTATTACCGCTGACAATCCCCTGGGACATGTCATTCGATTGGGTGATTGGGGTCTAACGATGGGTCAAACGCTTTCTTTGCCAATGGTCGTTGTTGGCTTATTAGTCCTTTGGTTGCGCCTTTCAGTAACGCGTGATGTCAAATGACTTTAGAGATTTTGACCGATCCAACGCTTGACCAAAGGCATGGTTTTTTTACCCGTAAAGGTGGTGTGAGCAAGGGCATTCACGGCGGGTTAAATTGTGGGTTTGGTTCGAAGGATGACCGCGTTTCCGTCGAAGGAAACCGAAAGCTAATCGCAGAAAATTTGGGGGTCGAAACGCTGAACACAGTTTTTCAACATCACTCCGCAACAGTTGTCACAGTCGCCGACGATCATGATCCCGCAATCAAGGCCGATGCAATGGTCTCCAATCAAACGGGTCGCGCGTTGGGAATTCTGACTGCCGATTGCGCGCCCATTCTCTTCTCCGATCCCTTAAATGGCGTTATTGGGGCAGCGCATGCGGGTTGGAAAGGTGCGCTTAGTGGCATCCTGCAAAATACCGTTGAGGCGATGATAGCGCTTGGTGCTGATCGGGAGCAAATCGTCGCCGTCATTGGTCCTTCCATTTCTCAGGCGAATTACGAAGTCGGTCAGGAATTCATCGAAGCATTTGTCGATGAAGAGCCACGCTATTCCGAGTTTTTTGTAAACGGTTCAGACGGCAAGTTTCAATTCGACCTGCCTGGGTTTTGCTTAAATCAACTTCGTGGTCTTGGAATTTCTTCTGCTTCGTCGGTTGGGGCATGCACTTATGCAGACGAAGAGAGATTTTATTCCTATCGACGTTCAACCCATCGAAATGAACCAGATTATGGCCGCTTGATGAGTGTGATTACACTTTAACTCTCAATCACAATTGGAACGCCGGGCGTATCCTTACCGCATCGAATAACGAGCGAGGTTTTTACATTCGCGACGTTTTCGGCGCTTGTAAGGTTTTCCGTTAAGAATTTTTGAAAACTCGACAAATCAGGCGCCACACATTTCAGCAGAAAATCTATTTCCCCATTCAACATGTGGCATTCGCGTACGTAATCCCAAGATCGGCAAAGCTCTTCAAATGCCTGCAGGTCCGCCTCTGCTTGGGAATGCAGCCCCACCATAGCAAAAACCCGAACTTCAAAGCCTAAAGCCTTGTCAGACAAATCTGCATGATACCCTTTAATCAGGCCAGCATCTTCCAGTGCGCGAACTCGTCGTAGACAAGGCGGTGCAGAAATCCCAACCTTTTCCGCCAAATCAACATTCGTCATCCGCCCATCATCTTGGAGGAGCTTAAGGATTTTCATATCGATTTGATCAAGTTTTGGCATGAGCCCAATCTAACCCGCCCTCACCCCAAATTGAAGGTAAATATCGCACCCTATTGCGCAAATCACTTTCCCTTCTAAATCGCTCTGACTATAAGGTGCGGGCAATTTGAAAAAGAGAAGTTTGATGTCCGATACCCGAAAAACCCGCGTTTTAATCATCGGCTCAGGCCCCACTGGATATACGGCTGGTGTCTATGCAAGTCGTGCGATGTTGGAACCCATTTTGGTGCAAGGGATCGAACCTGGTGGCCAGCTTACAACCACCACGGAGGTTGAAAACTGGCCAGGCGACACAGAAGTGCAAGGACCAGATTTAATGGTTCGGATGGAAGCACATGCCCGCGCAATGGGCACAGAAATCATTGGTGATATAATTAGCGATCTTGATCTTTCAAAACGGCCGTTCATTGCCAAAGGCGACAGCGGAACAACTTATGAAGCGGATGCCGTAATTCTTGCCACCGGTGCGCGCGCAAAATGGCTGGGACTACCATCAGAAGAGAAGTTCAAGGGTTTTGGCGTCTCTGCTTGTGCCACCTGCGATGGTTTTTTCTACCGAGGTCAGGAAATTGTTGTCATCGGTGGCGGAAACACGGCTGTTGAAGAAGCATTGTTCCTCACGAATTTCGCATCCAAAGTGACGCTCATCCATAGACGTGATGAACTTCGCGCGGAAAAAATCCTACAGGATCGCCTCCTCAAAAACGAAAAGATCGAGCCGCTTTGGTTCCACGAGCTTGTGGAAGTCAAAGGTGCCGATGATCCATTAGGTGTGGAAAGCGTCATTGTGAAACACACTAAAACAGGGGAGACGCAGGAAATCCCCTGTAAAGGCGTCTTTGTGGCCATTGGGCACGCGCCCGCCAACGAATTGGTTATTGATCAATTGGAAACGCATATGGGCGGCTACGTGGTTACAAAACCAGATAG
>CAZRFT010000248.1:0-5429 GCA_964599255.1 uncultured Neptunicoccus sp.
CACCGTCATAAAGAATGATCAAATCTAAATCAGATCTGGCGGTCATCTCGCGCGAGGCTAGTTTGCCCATGCCTAGAATGGCGACTTCACTGCCTTCGATAGCCCCATGTTTTTTGCGCGTCTCCTCTAGTGCGATTTCGAGTGCGCGCGTCAGGCAGGTTTCGGCAAGCGCGGTATATTGCTTCTCTGCTTCTTCGAAGGTGATACAGTCCAAAAGCTGGTCCAGTATGATACGAATTTGCGCCTCGCTCTTCCACTTCCGGATCGCAATCAGCGAAGCTTCGATATCATCAGGTTGGAACGATGGTGGGTGCGATATGGGATCCAGATGCCCATAGAGACTTTCAAAATTTCGAGCGAGTTCAAAACCGAAATACCGAGAGCGTGCGACCAGCGTGAATACATCGCGTAGCAA
This sequence comes from uncultured Neptunicoccus sp., assembly GCA_964599255.1. GTDB lineage: Bacteria > Pseudomonadota > Alphaproteobacteria > Rhodobacterales > Rhodobacteraceae > Amylibacter. Next base: position 416 of record CAZRFT010000248.1, read on the forward strand.
GTTCGGATTTTGCTCTAGCATGGCTAGTGGTTGAACGCTTTCAGGCAAGGAGGTCAGGAAGCCCTCAAAAAGCGCCAATGCTTCTTCTTGATCATCAGACGCCTTCGCAAGCTCGTGTATCGCAGGCATGAGGCGCAGCAAACTTTCTTGTGCGCGTTCTGACCTCAAAGGCGCCCATTTTTCAAACTTGTTCAAAATAGCAGCGTCATGTTGATCGAAAGCAGGCTGGCTAAAGCTCGCTTTTGATTTTTCAAATGTGATTTCTTCGGTGGATTGAAGCGTTTGCACTAAGTTTTTTTCAATCTCCCCGTGACCATAAAGACTGACGAAGCGATCATAATCTGCGTCCTTAGGAACGCTGTGGGTTTGCGCATCTCGCAACATTTGGATGCGATGTTCGGCCATCCGCAGCGTTCGATAATTTTCAGTCAACTGCATGACCACATCATCCGAAATGACCCCGTGATGGAATAGATCATTGAGGGTTTCGACTGTGTTGCGTCCCCTCAGCCTTTCATGGCGCCCGCCAAAAATCAACTGATGGGTTTGCACAAAAAATTCAATTTCGCGAATGCCGCCCCGACCAAGTTTAAGGTTGTGCCCCTTCAGCTCAATCGGTCCAGACAGCCCCTTATGATCGCGCGTTAGTTTGAGCTGGTGTTGGATGTCTTCGAGGGCGGCGTAATCTAGTTTCCCCCGCCAAATGAAATCTTGCATGCGTTCAAGGAATGCGGCTCCCACTTTGTTATCCCCTGCGCAAACCCGAGCTTTGATGAAGGCAGCCCGTTCCCATGTTCGTCCGTGATCGATATAGTAATTTGCTGCCGCAGAAACAGAAGCGCAAACAGGCGTGACCGCGGGATTGGGGCGGAGCCGCAAATCGGTTCGAAAAACATATCCTTCTGCCGTGATATTGCTGAGAAGGGCCGTGGTTTTTTGAACCACTTTCACAAAGATAGCTCTAATTTCTGCGCGAATATCTTCGGCGTATCTTGAGTCATCAAAAAGAAAGATCAGATCGATGTCGGAGGAATAGTTTAATTCTCGTCCCCCCAATTTCCCCATTGCGAGGCAGAAAATGCCGCCACTAGAATTTGGATCAATTTCATCGTGGGGTTGTCTTGAAAGCTGAGCTTTTAAAGCGGTGCGAAGAGCAAGATCCACGGCCTGATCTGCGAAATCGGAAAGTTTCGCTGTTACCCATTCCAAATCCCGCAAACCCGTCAGATCTAGAAGGGCGAGGGTGAGCGCGACACGGCGTTTGGCAGAACGCAGTCCCACCTCTGCTTCGCCTTCGATATTGCAAGCCGTGTCAAAGGCTGCTTCTGCTGAGAGGTCGATCACAGATCTTATAAAGGTCGCCTCTTTAGTCATCAAATGTGCCAAATACGGGCTTGTTCCTGAGACGGTAGAAAGGATTTCTGTTGCGGCTGAATTTAACCCCAAATCCGCAATGTGCTGGCGCCCCATTTCGGAATTATATGCGTCTGGAACAATCTTGGGTTTTTCGCCAAATATCATGTCTATATGAGAACCCCAGCGATGCGTGAAGGTCAATTGGGGATTGTTGCTTGACTCTGTGTCTTTGACGCCTATAAGCCGCCCGATCAGCGTCAAAAGACCTGACCATATTGGTGTTTGTGGCCCCCGTAAGGGGTTGCCTGTCGCCCAAGTCCTGAAAAATGGAGGCGGGAAAGGAAAGCATCCTTTAACTTAAGAAAGGACCCAGCATGACGAAGCGTACTGCTGCCAAATACAAAATTGACCGCCGGATGGGTGAAAACATCTGGGGTCGTCCAAAATCACCAGTAAACCGCCGCGATTACGGCCCAGGCCAGCACGGTCAGCGCCGCAAAGCAAAATTGTCTGATTTCGGTATTCAGCTTCGCGCAAAGCAGAAGTTGAAAGGTTACTATGGTGATCTAACAGAAAAACAATTCCGCCGCATCTATGCCGAAGCAGAGCGTGTGCGCGGTGATACAGGTGAAAACCTGATCGGTTTGCTAGAACGCCGCTTGGACGCGGTTGTATATCGTTCAAAATTCGTGCCAACAATTTTTGCGGCGCGTCAATTTGTGAACCACGGCCATGTTAAAGTGAACGGCAAGAAAGTGAATATTCCATCTTACCGCGTAAAAGAAGGCGACGTGATTGAAGTGCGTGAAAAATCCAAGCAAATGGCCTTGGTGATCGAAGCACTCGGCTCTCAGGAACGCGATTTCGCTGAATATATCGATGTTGATACATCTAAGATGTCAGCGACATTTGTGCGCACACCCGGTCTTGGCGATGTGCCATATCCAGTGATGATGGAACCGAACCTCGTGGTCGAATTCTACGCGAAGAACTAATCTTCGCCACCACAAATCAAGATTTCAAACCGCGTCCCTTGGGGCGCGGTTTTGCTTTCTGGGTAGGGTGTTTTCGTCTGGTGGGTGGATTGAAAAAGGCGTAAGCAACGCGCATGGCATTTGTCGACATCTCTCAAGCACAGACACTAGCGAAATGGCGTAGACCCATCGCCCTTTTGATGCTGATGGCATTTGCGATGCAAGTTGCTTTCGCGCTTTGGTCCAGCCTTTTGAATAACTTTGTTCATGAAGTTGCAGGGTTTGATGGACGCGATCTTGGATGGCTTCAATCAATCCGAGAAGTTCCCGGATTTTTCGCTGTCGGTGTGATCCTAATTCTCTATTTAATGCGCGAACAGGTCTTGGCGCTCGTTTCGCTTCTGATGTTGGGTGGGGCTGTTGCTGTTACCGCCTATTTCCCAACATTTGGGGGCTTGCTTTTGACGACTTTCATCGGTTCGCTTGGCTTTCATTATTATGAAACGGCACAGCAATCGCTGACTTTGCAATGGCTAAGTAAAGAAGAAGCGCCCCGCGTTCTTGGCTGGTTGATTGCAGTGGGATCCGGATCTGCACTGTTTATCTATTTGATTATTATCTTTGCCTGGCAGGTTTTGGATTTGCGCTACGAGGCGCTTTATCTCTTCGGAGGTGGGCTTTGTTTTCTGGTTGCCGTTTATTGCTTTGTTGGTTTTCCAAATTTTACGACAGGCACACCGCAACACCGCAAACTGATCCTGCGCCGCCAATATTGGCTCTATTATGTGTTGCAATTTATGGCCGGCGCGCGGCGTCAGATTTTCTTGGTTTTTGCTGCTTTTATGATGGTTGAAAAATTTGGGTTTGAGGTGCACGAGCTCACCGCACTTTTCTTGATCAACTACATTGCCAATATGATCTTCGCACCGCTGATTGGCGAAATGATTGGTCGCTTTGGCGAGCGATTGGCGCTGATTATTGAATATGTCGGCCTGACGCTGATCTTTGCTACCTATGCTGGGATATATGTCTTTGACTGGGGTTTTGTTTTGGCAGCCGCACTATACGTGCTGGACCACATGTTTTTTGCACTCGCCATTGCGCAGAAAACCTATTTTCAAAAAATTGCCGATCCACAAGATATCGCGCCCACGGCAGCCGTTGCCTTTACGATTAACCATATCGGTGCGGTCGTTCTGCCAGCACTTCTTGGTTATGTATGGATTGTGTCGCCTGCATCGGTATTTTGGGTGGCAACTGGTTTTGCCTTTGTCTCGCTTCTTCTTTCAATCTTAATTCCCCGTCATCCAACTCGGGGGCATGAAACCATATTGGCGCGCTGTTAATGAGCGAAAGCCGCGCAAAATTTACGTCTGGGTCTACCATGCGCCATGTGGTTGTCATGACAACTAGCGGCATGATCGGGATGACGTTCATGTTTCTTGTGGATGCGGTGACCTTGTTTTGGGTGTCCCAGCTAGAGGTCGAGATGTTCATGGCTGCGATCAGCTTTGCTTGGGCCATTCAGTTTTTCACCATAGCCTTTGCCGTTGGCTTTATGATCGCCGCCGCCGCCTTGGTTGCGCGTTCTTTGGGGCAAGAAAAGTTCGAACAAGCGCGAAAACAGGCGTCTGTTTCTATTGTAATCACGCTTGGATTTCTAAGCCTGTTATCCGCGATCATCTGTATTTTTCGGGTGGAAATCCTAACCATGGTTGGCGCCAGTGGAGAGAGCTTAGAAACGGCAGCGCTCTTCTTGCTGATTTCTGTACCCACGCTACCTTTCATGGGTTTGGGTATGATCGGCTCTTCCATCTTAAGAGCTGAAGGGGATGCGCTGCGTTCCATGGCGGGCACGATGTCAACCGGGGCGGTTGCAATGATCGTCGATCCACTTTTCATTTTTGGTTTTGATATGGGGGTACAGGGAGCCGCGCTGGGCATTTCAGTTTCGCGTATCCTGTCCGCTGCATTGGTTATGTATTTTGTGATTGTGACCAAAAATTTGTTCGGACGGATAAACGGCGAAGATATCCGCATCTGGTGGCGACCTTTTGCGATAATTCTTCTGCCAACAATTGTGACCCAATTGGCCTCTCCCACCGGAAATTTAATCGCGACTGAATTCATATCTGAATTTGGGGAAGCAGCGGTGGCGGGCTGGGGTATTATGAACCGTGTGCTTATTCTTGCCTTTGGGGGTGTGTTCTCTCTCTCTGCAGCGATCGGTGGAATAATTGGACAGAATTATGGGGCGTTATTATTTGACCGTGTGCGCACCAGTTATCGCGATGCGATGATCTTTTCGACCATTTATGTGTCTGTTGTGTGGATGCTTTTGATGCTGCTAAACCCTGTGATCTTAAGCATTTTTAACGCGAGCGATGCGGCGGGCGAAGTGGTGCAGGCCTTCAATTTCATCGCGGCTGGCGGATTTATCTTTGCAGGCTTTCTTTATGTTTCCAATGCGAGCTTCAACAATCTTGGAAAGCCAATTTATTCAACTTATTGCAATTGGATCAAAGACGGGATCTGTATCTATCCGCTTTGTTTAATTTGTACGGCTTCATTTGGTGCGGTCGGCGTTGTCTATGCCGTGGCACTTGCATGGGTAATTTCTGGAACAATCGCCGGTATTTGGGGTTGGCGCTTTATTGATCGCGCGCAATCGCGGGCGTTAACAT
>CAZRFT010000249.1:0-8040 GCA_964599255.1 uncultured Neptunicoccus sp.
GTAGGCCTTGTCCAAAACGCATCCTCAACTGGAGCTGAAGCATATCCACCACGCCTTTGGCGGGCGTCAGGTGGTGGAAGATGTCAGCCTGTCGTTGGGTGCAGGCGAGGTGATGTGCCTGCTTGGCCCGTCTGGTTGCGGAAAATCGACGACCTTGCGGATTGCGGCAGGTATCGAGCAGCAGAAATCGGGTGAAGTTTGGGCAGATGGCGAATTACTGTCAGATGGGGTCACCCATGCCCCGCCAGAGGCGCGCGGCATTGGGTTGGTGTTTCAGGATTACGCGCTGTTTCCCCATATGAATGTGCGCAAGAATATTGGTTTTGGTTTGACTGGATCGAAACCTGAAAATGACAAGCGGGTTGATGATTTGTTGGCGCGGGTCAATTTGACAAGCTATGACCGCGCTTTCCCCCATGAACTTTCGGGCGGCGAACAGCAACGTGTGGCTTTGGCGCGTGCACTGGCCCCAAGCCCGCGCGTATTGTTGATGGATGAGCCGTTTTCGGGGCTGGATAATCGACTGCGCGATTCCGTGCGGGATAATACACTTGATTTATTGGCCGAAGAAGGAAGTGCGGTTTTGCTGGTCACGCATGAGCCGGAAGAGGCGATGCGCATGGCCGATCGCATCGCCTTGATGCGCGCTGGCAAGATTGTGCAGATCGCGGCACCCTACAATATTTACAATTCACCGACCGATGCGCCTGCGGCAGAGTTTTTTGCCGATGTGAATGTGTTGGACGGCGTGGTTCAAGGGGCATTGACCGAGACACCCTTTGGTCCGTTTCTGACGCCCGGGTATGCGGATGGAACGGAAATCCAAATTGTGGTGCGTCCACAGCATATTCGGATCGATTTTGATCGCGGAGGCAAGGGGCCGAACCCGACAGAGGCGGAAGGGATGCCCGCCAAAGGTACGGTCAAACGTGCCCGATTTATGGGTCACAATTCACTGGTGGAATTTGAGTTAGAGGGCCAAAATCGGCTTCATGCGCTGGTCCCAGGGGTGTTTTTGCCCAAATCGGGGGTGGTTTTATGGCTTTCGGTGCCCCGAAATCGCGCCATGGTTTTCGAAAAATAACCCAATATTTATTGGGTTTTTGCGAAGATAACGTTCCACAAATCCGAAATTGGTTGCTGTGTTAAACGAAAATTTTTCTTTTTTCTTCCAATCATGACCATTTTGTGTCAACTTTGTGTTCATAGGAATCGAATATTTTATCGCAAATCTGTTTAAGGGGGAGTTTACAGTTAGCGTATGACTAATATCGATGAACATATCCTTAGCGGGAGCGTGTTTCGCCAGTTCCATAAAGAGAATCTCTTGGAGATCGATGGTATCAACCGAGAGTTCCTCAGCCACAGAGTGTTCACCCGCTTTTTGGGAAAGGTGAAAGCATTGCGCGCGTTAGAGCAACGTGTCAATTCGCGGTCTCGTTATTACGGCGTGATTTACGATCTGCATGGAAACCACTACCCAGCAGGTCGTAAATCCGTCGGCATTAATATGGAACGCCCTATTTAGCGCGTCCGTATTAATCCGGCTGATTTCGGTTTGAACTTTCCTTATTTATCATTAAATGTTGCGCGTGGCACTGCGTCGTTAACGCGGGCGCAAAAATGGAGAGAATGAATGGTTCTAACACCAATGTTTATTCAGAATATCGGCCTGCCAGGTATCTTATTGATCGCCGTGGTAGTTTTGGTTCTGTTTGGCCGTGGAAAAATTTCGAACATGATGGGCGAAGTTGGCAAAGGCATCACAGCCTTCCGCAAGGGCATGGATGAAGGCAAAGACGCCGATCAAATCGAAGAAGCGGCTGCGGATAAAGCCAAAGATGTAACGCCCAAAAAATCTAAGAAAAAAAGCTGACTCGGTCGCACCATCTAGATGTTTGATATCGGTTGGTCAGAACTGCTGGTTATTGGCGTTGTTGCGCTGATCATTGTTGGTCCCAAAGATTTACCCATTATGTTTCGGCGCTTGGGTCAGTTTGTCGGCCGCATGCGTGCAATGGCGGCTGAATTTACGCGGGCCATGGATGAAGCGGCCGATAGCACTGGCGTGAATGATCTGAAGAATTCCTTACGCGAGGCGACCTCGCTTGAGGGAACAGGGCTGGACGAAATCTCAAACACGATGCGGGATTATTCTGACAAGGTGAATAATCTAAACCCTGTGACCCAAGTGAAAAACGCGGTGACGGGCAAGAACGAAGACAAAAAGAAGTCTGCGCTAAAGAAAAAGCCCGCTGCAAAAAAAGCGCCAGCCGCGAAGAAGGCGCCTGCAAAGAAAACCACCAAGAAGAAGGCCGACTGACATGCGCAGCGATGATGAAGAGGCCATGATCGAAGAAAGCGCCGCGCCGCTGATTGAGCATTTAGCGGAACTGCGCACACGTCTTATACGATCAGTGATTGCCTTTGTCATCGCTATGCTTGCGTGTTTTTATTTCGCGTCGGGCATTTTGGATTTTCTGGTTCAGCCGATTGCGGATATTTTGCGGGAACGGGGCGAGGACCCGCGCTTGATCTTTACCGCACCACAGGAAAAATTCTTCGTTCTGTTTCGGATATCTGTGGTGTTTGGTTTGGGGTTATCTTTCCCGGTGATTGCCCATCAACTTTGGCGTTTTGTGGCGCCTGGGCTTTATTCCAATGAGAAACAGGCCTTTTTGCCGTTTATCATTGCATCGCCCGCTTTGTTCATCGCGGGCGCTAGTTTTGCGCATTATGTGGTGACGCCGCTCGCGATGCGCTTCTTTATCGGATTTGCCGATATTCTGCCCGCGCTGACGGATGTTTTGGCGTCTTCGGGCGAGGTGACGGATGAAAAAGTATCGACTGTCTTTTTAGGCTCGGTGCGGGAGAGTTTGGATATCTCGCTTAAATTCATTTTCGCATTTGGACTTTGTTTCCAATTGCCCGTGCTTTTGACGCTGTTGGGGATGGCTGGGATTGTGACGGCGGAATCGCTTCGCGCGATGCGTAAATATGCGATTGTTGGGATTTTGGTTTTGGCCGCGATTGTCACACCACCCGATGTAATTACGCAAATCATCCTCTTCTCTGTCGTCTATATGCTTTATGAAATCTCCATTTGGCTGGTTGTAATGGTCGAAAGAAAGCGCGAAGAAAGCCTAGACGCTGACCATGTTTTCGATGACGAGTTGGAGGAAGAGGGGTGAGCGAAAAAGAGCTTTCGCGGATTGCGGATGCTTTGGAGCGTCTGGCGCCTGCGAAGCTGAGCGCGCCTGATTTTTCACCCGATGCGTTTCAATGGCAAGCAGAGCCGCAAGCGTTGATCCCCGTACCTGTCGTCTCTCGATTACCCATTGAGCTATTGTTGGGCGTGGATCGCGCGCGGGATGTGTTGATGCAAAACACCGCACAATTTGCCAAAGGCTTGCCTGCGAATAATGCGCTTTTATGGGGTGCGCGGGGGATGGGTAAATCTTCGCTTGTGAAGGCCGTGCATGGGGCGACAGATGGCGTGAAACTGATTGAACTCGCCCGCGAGGATCTGGGTTCCTTGCCGGATTTGTTGCGGCTGTTGGCGGCAAGCGAACACCGCTTTGTTCTGTTCTGTGACGACTTGAGTTTTGATACCGATGATACCGGCTATAAATCTTTGAAGGCTGTGTTGGATGGTGGTGTGGCGGGACGGCCCGAGAATGTCTTATTCTATGCCACATCGAACCGCCGTCATTTGATGCCACGGGATATGATTGAGAATGAGCGCGGATCGGCGATCAATCCGTCTGAGGCAACGGAAGAGAAAGTGTCGCTGTCGGATCGGTTTGGAATCTGGCTGGGCTTTCACGCCTGTGATCAGGATACCTATCTGTCGATCATTCGCGGCTATTGTGATTACTTCGGCGTTGAGATTTCTGACGAAGAATTACGAGCCGGTGCGATTGAATGGCAGGCGACTCGGGGGGCTAGATCGGGACGTGTTGCTTGGCAATTCTTTACAGATTTGGCCGGAAGACGTGGCGTAACCCTCTGAAAGTAAAAGATAAAAACCAATTTATATCTTTGGTTTATAGACATTTATCCCAAAATTGATGCACGTTTAGGGCGAGCGTGGGTTTTTTATTCATGTTCAAAACTCCTGATACGGTGGACGCCCCCTGTCCACTCTGCTGGTCCGGCATCGATTCCTAAACTTGCCGGTAGAACGCTGAAAACTTGCACTTGTTGCAAGTGCCGTATAATTTCTTTACCCTGTCGCTGTGTTTGGGTGACGACAGGGTAAAGAAATACAAATGAGGCCGTCGATGAGATTAATAGCGATGCTAATTGGGTTGACTGTAGTGGCCGCGCCGCAAATTGCGGTAGCGAACCTTGTCGATAGCCTGTTGAGTAGCGGTTACCAAATTATCGAAGAGCGTCGTACGTGGCTGGGTCGCCGCGTTGTTACCTTAGCCAACGATGTGGAAGTGCGCCAAATTGTGCTTGAGCGGAATTCAGGTGCCACAATTTCCGATCGTAGCTTTGAAGTTACCCCCGAGGAACTGGAAGATATTAAGTCTGGGGAAGCCTCTGTTACTGGCCAAAGCAATGGCAACAGTAACAGCAATAGCGGTAGCGGTAACAACAATAGTGGCGGCAACGGCAACGGCAATAGCGGCGGCAACGGCAACGGCAATAGCGGCGGCAATGGCAATGGCGGCGGCAATGGCAATGGCGGCGGCAATGGCAATGGCGGCGGCAACGGAGGAAATAACTAGGGGTCCCAAATGTTTGGCAAGAGGGGAGTTGGACAATCCCTCGTCGCATTGGCATTGATTGTCCAGTTTCTGTGCATCGTATTTTTTATATGGAATTTCGTTATCTCGGTTTTCGGGCTTCGAACCGAAGCGTTGGACTGGCGTATTATTGAGAGTATCGAAATCTCTGCGGCGTTTGGCCTTATCATTGGTGGCGTGGTCTCCATTGTGTTTATGCGCTCGGCCATGAAGCAAGTTCACAGCGCAAAAGAATCTTTGCGTCTGGCTAGCGGTGCTTTCGAAGAGGTGGTTGATCGCCGGCTTCATGAATGGTCGCTAAGTGCCGCAGAAAGAGACGTGGCCTGGTTTTCGATCAAAGGGTTTAACACCAATGAAATCGCAGAGTTCCGAGGCTCTTCAACTGGCACGATAAAAGTTCAATTGGCTTCGATCTATAAAAAGACGGGCGTAAAAAGCCGTGCAGAGTTTGTTTCCACGTTGATTGATGATTTGGTGGTGGATGCAAAACCTGAATTGATAAAGATAGGCGAAACCATTTAAAAATTTACGGCGCGACGTAGATAATTTTCCGATCAATGTTTGCGAGTTAGCGAGGTCGGAAGGCCCAGCAAATTTTTCATAATTTTAGTTTGTTAAACGAGAGTATATTTCGGCATAAACCAAAGTTTATGCTCTCTATGCCGTAAGATTATAGCCGAAATCATCAAATCCGCTAAACCATCTTCCTGTGACATCGTTGGATCGACGCCCCATCCAGGGACGTTTGGGGTGGTTCGACATAGATAAGGAGATGATGACACATGAATAAATCTATGATCTTTGCCGCATGTTTGGCTGTTTCCGCTGTACCGCTTAGCACGATGGTGCAAGCGGCCCCCGAGCTGACGAAAGAAGAAGTGTTTGAGTTACTAGATGAAGCAACACAAACCGCCATCATCGAAAACAAGGAAGCACATGCGGCTTTAGTTGCCGCCTATAAAGAAGAATTAGCTGAAATTGATCCCGAAGATACCGATGCAATTCAAGCATTGCGCGACTCCTATGCGGCGGCTTTTGAAGAACTTCGTGACGACCGCCAGGCAAACCACGAAGCAGTTCGAGAGCAATTGGCGGAGGCCGGATATGAGCTACCTGAGCGAAGCGAACGCGACAAGGGACATAAAGGAAAAGGTGGTCATGGCGGTGCCGAAGGTGGTTCCCGCGGCGGCGAAGGTCGCGGTGGGGAGGCGTAGGTCTGACAAAACTACCCGGTAAAGCGGGAATGAGTTTGAGATGGTTACCACCCAAGCTGTCTCTTATTCTCAGCAGATTAGATACCCCCTCTTTTTTGCTGAGTTAGCTGGGAAGCTCTTTGTACCCCCTTTTTGAGCATCTCAGAAACCGGGCCTGCTGATAGATTGACTATCGGCAGGCCCAAATTTAAAGGAGCCAATATGCGACTACTGATATTCATTGGAATTATTACAGCCCTCCAGATCTTGCCTGCGACCGCTGACTTGGTTCGAGAGCTAGAACAAAGTGGCTATGTTGTTATCGAAAAGAAACGCACGTGGTTTGGAAGGCAAGTTGTAATATTAAGCAACGACGTCGAGGTGCAAGAAATTGTATTCGAACGAAATTCTGGTTCCGTTTTGTCGATAAGGAGCTATCGCGACGACTCAAAAAATGAGACGAACGAAATTCGAGACCGACCAACTAAAGATAAAAAAGGGAATAAGGGCGCGAAGGGGTCAGGCGGCGGTTCGGGTTCGTAACAGAATCAAGATTAATCAATTATTTATAAGAGCAAGTATTGAAGGCAAATTTGGGCATGAAACCAGCCCCGGGGTTTAAATCATCGTTTGTATTTTTGGCCGTGGCAGCACAGGTCATTTGTTCAATTTTATTTATCGGTAATTTCATCGTTTCCGTGCTTGGATTGCGTAGCAGTGGCCTGCATTGGCGCGTAATGGAAGCCTTGGAACTTTCGGCGGCTATTGGTTTGGTTATCGGGGGTATTTTGTCGCTTAGGATTATGCGGCTAGCAATAAAAGAGGTTCGATCCGTTCGACAATCGCTTAGGCTTGCGGGCGGTGCCTTTGAAGAGGTCATAGAGCAACGCCTTAATGACTGGGAATTGAGTGAAGCAGAACGCGATGTGGCGTGGTTCTCAATCAAGGGTTTTGATACAAAAGATATCGCCGAGCTAAGAGGATCGAGAATTGGAACCGTGAAAGCACAATTGGCCGCGATCTATCGCAAGACAGGTGTGAATAGTCGCACGCAGTTCATAACCCTACTTATCGATGATCTGTTGATTGAAGTGAAACCAGAGCTGTCGAAACCTTAGCCTCGGATTGCCTTGCGAAGTCGCATCAGGCGCATGCGTTTTAGAAGTCCATCAAGTTCGATTTGTTTTCCAGACTTAACTTGTGCCTTTTTGCGGGCAGCCTCAAAAATACGTCCCGCCTCGTTTTGGTGCGCATTATAAAGCTCTAGCAGAAATTCATCGGGGTGACGGCGAATGAGGCCAAGTTGGGTGAGCGTCTTGCTGGGGAAATCGGATGTGTTGGCGGTTAGAATTTCATCTGCATTGCCTGCAAGCGCGCTGTCGATGACATGGACATCATCGTCATCCGGAAGGGTGACGCCTGATATGGCTTGATCGGAAACGAGCGCATCGGGCCAATCGGACTTCATAAGGGCGATTTCGATATCTGCGCCCGTTTCGTTATTGCGGATAGCAGCACGGCGCCATTCCTCGATCACCCGATCGGACCAGAGTGGATTGAAGGCACCCAATTTTGCAAAGTCCAAAAGCATGCCCCGCAGTACCGTGGGGTAGAGCACATTTGCATCTAGAAAGACGCGCATCAGTCAAGCCGTAGGAAGATCGATTTTAAGTACCCAGATTCACCCAATTGAGGATGCAAGGGGTGATCGGCACCTGCGCCACCCATGTGAAGGATTTGTGCATGCCGCCCTGCTTTGGCGATACCCAGTAACGAGGCGCTACGGAATTTTTCAGGCGTTGCGGCATGAGAACATGAGCAAAGGACAAGATAGCCACCAGGCGTTACAAGGGCGGCACCCAGTTTTGCGACGCGGGTATAGGCGCGAAGTCCTGCCTCTAGCGCAGGTTTTGCAGGTGCGAAGGCAGGCGGGTCGCAGACAACGGTGTCGAAGGTTTCCCCCTCCTCTGCGAGTTTGGTCATGACATCAAATGCATCACCCTTGCGTGCGTCGATTGAGCCGGCGAAGGTTTTGGCGGTTTCTGTTTCCAAGGCAAGATCAAGGGCAGGGGCGGAGCTGTCGACCAAAAGCA
>CAZRFT010000250.1:0-5800 GCA_964599255.1 uncultured Neptunicoccus sp.
CCAAGCTCCATTCCTAATGTTGAAATCGACGAAAAAACAGTCGTCAGCTCCACTGGCGCTTTGGAACTACCAAAAGTGCCCAAGAAACTGACGGTTATTGGGGCGGGCGTTATCGGTTTGGAGCTCGGCTCGGTTTATGCGCGTCTTGGCTCTGAGGTAACGGTCGTGGAGTATCTCGACCATATCACCCCAGGAATGGACGCAGAGATCTCAAAGACATTCCAGCGGGTCCTAAAAAAGCAAGGCTTAAAATTCATTATGGGCGCTGCGGTTCAATCTGTTGAGGCCATGAAAACCAAAGCCAAAACCACCTATAAGAAGGGTGAAAAGGAAGAAGTCTTGGAAAGCGACGTTGTTCTTGTGGCCACTGGCCGCAAGCCTTTTACCGATGGGTTGGGCTATACTGAACTGGGTGGTGAAATGACTGATCGCGGTCAAGTCAAAGTGGATGCGTCTTGGAAAACGAATATCGAAGGGGTCTATGCAATCGGTGATGTGATCGAGGGACCGATGTTGGCGCATAAAGCCGAGGATGAAGGCATGGCGGTTGCCGATGTAATCGCTGGCAAACATGGGCATGTAAATTACGGGGTCATTCCAGGCGTGATCTATACCACACCGGAAGTAGCAACCGTTGGTCAGACGGAAGAGCAGCTAAAGGAAGCTGGGATCGAATATAAGATCGGGAAATTCCCCTTCATGGGCAATGGGCGCGCTAAGGCTGTGTTTCAAGGCGAAGGTTTCGTGAAGCTCTTGGTTGATGCCAAAACAGATACGATTTTGGGCTGCCATTTGATTGGACCCTCTGCGGGCGATTTGATCCACGAGATTTGTGTTGCGATGGAATTTGGCGCCTCTGCCGAAGATTTGGCACTGACCTGCCACGCGCATCCGACCTTCTCTGAGGCGATGCGAGAGGCGGCTTTGGCGTGTGGCGATGGGGCGATACATGCATAGCGTCCAAGGTTGGACAGCAAGCTATTACACTGAATAATAACGATTTTCCTGTGGGCCCTTAGGTTTCGCCGCCGACCAGCATGCGCAGGCCTTGGGTGACGTCCTGTCTGATTGCGAGGCGTAGAGAGGGCTCATCGCCTGCTTTTAGCGCCCCTAAGATCAACATGTGATTTTGGTTTACCCCGTCACGCCGTCTGTTTTCATAAAGCGAACGCATGGTGGGGCCTAGTTGGAGCCAGACAACTTCGATCAGCGCGAGCATGGCGGGGGCTTGGGCACGTAAATAAAGTGTTCTATGGAATTCTAGATTGCGTTTGATATAGCTAGAGGCTTCTCCTTTTACGATCGCCTCTGAAATCTCGTGATTGATCGATGATAGCCGTTCAATCAGGCTCATATGCGCGCGTGACAGCGCTCTTGCGGCCAGCTCTGGTTCCAAAAGTGCGCGAACAGAGGCGAGCTCTTCCACGCGGTCCTCGGCCAGTTCTGGCGTTGAAATGCGCCCCGTCTGGGAAACCGCCAATGCGCCTTCGGCTGTCAGGCGGCGCACCGCCTCGCGCGCTGGCGTCATGGAAGTTTGATAATCCTTGGCAACACCCCGAAGTGTCATTGCAACGCCCGGCAAAAGCTCGCCATGCATGATCTTTTGACGCAGTCCGCGATAAACCGCCTCGTGCGAAGGAATTTGACTGGTATTTGTTGTCATGGGTTATTGTGATCACAAAATCACATAAAAATCAAAACCGAACTTGATGTAACCGGGACCCATTTTTCTTCAACCAACTCTGGGATGATTTGTAATCAGGATAAATCGAGCCAACCAAATCCCAAAAACGGCTGGAATGGTTCATCTCTTTTAAATGGCACACCTCATGCGCGGCAACATAGCGTTGCACCTCAATCGGTGCCATTATCAGCCGCCACGAATACATCAGCCCACCCTCTTCGGTGCAACTGCCCCAACGTGATCGGGTATCGCGCATCGTGATTTTTAGGTAGCGTTCATCAATCTTCGCGGCATAGTAATCAGATGCATCACGAAACCTCTCACGTGCCAATGTCTTAAAATGCCCTTTCAAGGCCGCGCCTAAACGCGCTTCAGCAACATTGGTTTCTATCACCCCATCGCCAATTTGAATGGCCCGTTTCTGACCAAGCGTTATGCGATGTGGCATTCCATCAAACAGAACCTCTTGGCCATAAGCCAATGCGTTTGGGGCATCGATATTTACTAGATGTTTACGCAGCCATTTTTCTTTGCTCTGGGCGAAGGAAATCGCCTCTCGCATTGGCATCAACGGCGGCACGGTCAGCTTGACCAAGCCGTCACCGTTTCCGATCCGCAAGGTCATCCGTTTTGCCCGTTTATTGACGCGATAATGGATTTCGATCGGCGGATGACCGATTTCAAAACTGCTCGACATACAGGATAAATTAGACATCACATTTATGCGTTCAAGCCCCAAATCGCTCTTTGACAATCCCTTTAACCTATGGCAGTGGAGCGGCTCAGAATTCCAATTTGAAAGGGATCCCAATGCCCAAAGAAGAATGGGGTGTAAAACGTGTTTGTCCCGAAACTGGCAAACGTTTTTACGATTTGAATGCAGACCCGATTACAAGCCCCTATACGGGAACCGAATATCCGTTGTCCTTCTTCACCGAAGACAAAGGTAAGCCAACAATGGCTGACAAAGCCGACAAAGCGAGCGTTGATGCCGCAAGCGAAGATGATCTGACAGATGATGTAGATGTACTTGATGACGATGACACAGGTGCAGATGTTGATCTGGGCGATGATCTTTTGGAAGAAGATGATGATGCAGATACAGTGCCCCTAGAAGAGGTGGCAGGCGTTGCATCTGGTGACGGCGACGAATAGTCCCGAACCGTACGAATTCTAAAAAAAGCCGCATTCGAAAGGATGCGGCTTTTTTCGTGAAATTTGGCACATAATTTGGTATGATTAGAGAATATTCTGCTGCCGAAAGGATATTACCATGTTGAAAATAACCAAATTTATTACGCTAACGATCGCTCTACTTTTATCATCACTTGCCCAAGCTCAAGACCGCGAAGATGTCATTATGGTGCTCGATGCCTCGGGCTCTATGTGGGGGCAACTTGATGGTGTGACCAAGATCGAAATCGCGCGCGAAGCGATTGGCGACATGGTTGCGGATTGGGATGAAAATACGAACCTTGGCCTGATCGCCTATGGGCACCGCGAAAAGGGGAATTGTTCGGATATTGAGGTTTTGTTGGACCCTGCCCCTTTGAATGCGGGACAATTCACGGATGTGGTCAATAGTCTTTCACCCAAAGGCAAAACCCCCATTACCGCCTCTGTTCTGCAAGCCGCAGAGTCGATGCGCTACACCGAAAACAAAGCAACAGTCATATTGATAAGTGATGGCTTAGAGACATGTGACGCTGACCCTTGCGCGCTTGCAACCAAACTTGAGGCCGCGGGCGTTGATTTCACCGCCCATGTTATTGGTTTTGATTTATCAGCAGAGGATGCCCCACAGCTTTCATGTTTGGCCGAAAACACCGGTGGCGCCTTTATTTCCGCAGGCAATGCAGCAGAACTAAATGATGCAATCAAAACCACCGTACAAGTGGTCAAAGAGGAAGTGGTTGAAGTTGTAGAGGTTGAACCAGAGCCCGAACCAGAACCAACTGGTCCGCAGGGCATGAAACTTGTTGGCGTCCCCTGTGCAAGCTGTGAGCCGCTTCAGGACAACCTATTTTGGTGGATTTACGATCCTGTCCAAGATGCAGAAGGAAACCGCAAGGAGCTTGATGTGAACGGCGCGGCAAGCCCCTTAATCGAAACCGAAGCGCGTGATTTCTATGTCGTTGGGCGTTATGGCACCGCCTTTGCTAGTGCAGAGGTAACCGTTGAACCCAATAGCCTGTCAGAAGTGGTGGTGAATTTCAACGCGGGCCATCTGCGCGTCTCTGGCGTTCCCACAGCGGGTGCAGAACCCTTAAAGGACAATATGTTCTATTGGATTTACGAGAACAAAAAAGATCTGGAAGGCAACCGCAAAGAGATCGACGTATCGGGTGCGGATACTGAACTATTCCGACTACCCGCAGGTGAATATTACGCTGTCGCGCGCCACGGCAATGCTTTTGCCAGCGAGGTGGTGACTGTTTTGCCAGGGGAGCTAACCGAAATCACCTTTGACATGAATGTCGGGTATTTACGCACCACGGCCATCCCAGCCGAAGGTGGCGCGGTGTTGCAAGACAACATGTTTTATTGGGTCTATGAGGATAAAAAAGATCTAGAGGGCAATCGGAAAGAAATTGATGTATCTGGTGCAGATACAGAGCTGTTTCGCCTGCCCGCAGGCACCTATTTTATCGTGGCGCGACACGGCAAGGCATTTGCCTCTGATACCATCGAGGTATCGGCCAATGGGTTAACCGAATATCAGTTCAATATGAATGTTGGTTATCTGCGCACAAATGCTGTGCCTGCCGAAGGTGCAGTGCCACTCAATGATAATGTTTTCTACTGGGTCTACGATTCCAAAAAAGACCTAGAGGGCAAACGCAAGGAAATTGACATCTCTGGTAGTGCGAGCGAGCTGTTTCGCCTGCCTGCGGGTGACTACGCCCTTGTCACGCGACATGGGAAGGCGTTTTCCGAAATTCCGGTGACGATAACTGCTGGTGAATTGTCGGAAGTCACAGCGGTGCAAAACTCCGCCACAATACGTGTCTCTGCCGCGATGGCAGACGGGTCTGCGCTTGCAGACAATACATTCTGGTGGGTGTTATCAGGCACCGCCGATCTGGAAGGGAAGCGCAAGGAAATTGATATTTCTGGATCTAAAGAGGACACGTTTATTTTGCCCAAAGGGGACTATGTTCTCCGCGTTCGCAATGGGGATGCTTTCCATGATACGGAAATCACTTTGAAAGCAGGAGAGGCCAAAGAAATCCAAGTTTCGATCCAATAGGCGATAAAGCGGGATCGATCATCGGTTTTACTTTTTAACTTTTCATGACTGCCGCTTGCGTGATAGCGCATGCGGCAGTTAAGCTTTGGGATGCCTATGAATATCGCAGAAACAATAGCGGAATGCCTAAATATCGCCGATGATAGTTTAACGGCATTGGCCGGCGCATATACTAATGAAGCTAATCTTAGCGCGCTGGAAAAAGCGATTGAATTGATCATGGCCTGCAAGGGGCGCCTGGTTGTATCCGGCATGGGCAAATCGGGCATCATTGGACGCAAGCTTGTTGCGACTTTCGCCTCTACTGGCACCCCTGCCCTATTTCTGCACCCAGCAGAGGCAAGTCACGGCGATCTTGGGATGCTTGGCGAAGATGACGTTTTATTGCTTCTTTCTAATTCAGGTGAAAGTCGCGAGCTGGGGGATATTTTGCGCTATGCAAAGCGTTTTTCGGTGCCTGTGATTGGAATGACAGCAAAACCAGAAAGCACGCTTGGCACGCGCTCAGATGTTGTTTTGATGCTTCCCAAGGTTCAGGAAAGTTGCCCGCATAATCTTGCACCCACCTCTTCAACGCTCATCCAACTTGCTTTAGGTGATGCGCTTGCGATCACGCTCTTGAAACTGAAGGGGTTTTCCGAAGAAGATTTCTTTAACTACCACCCTGGTGGGAAATTGGGCGCGGCTTTAACGCCGGTATCAGAGCTGATGGATGCCAAATCCGCCCTGCCCCTCGCCCCTCAGACGGCAGCTGTGGCCGATGTTCTGGATGAAATCTCTAAACGCGGATTTGGAATATCCGGTTTAGTCGATGAAAAGGGTATACTTACCGGTGTGATTACGGATGGGGACATTCGTCGCTATAT
>CAZRFT010000251.1:0-1515 GCA_964599255.1 uncultured Neptunicoccus sp.
GCGCATGCGGAGATTTTGGCGATACGTGCAGCTTGCGAAGCGCTTGGTTCAGAACGATTGAGCGGTTGCGATCTCTATGTAACGCTTGAGCCGTGCCCGATGTGCGCGTCGGCAATATCTCAAGCTCGGATAGCGCGTGTCTATTACGGGGCTTCCGATCCAAAATCGGGCGGGATAGAGCAAGGGCCTGCGGTTTTGTCGCATCCGCAAAGCCACCATCGACCAGAGGTCTATTCGGGCGTGTCGGCTGAGGAGGCCGAAAAGATATTGAAAGCATACTTTCAAGATAAACGCGCTTAGATACTTGCGAGCCACCCCTTCCTTGGGTAGACCACGGCAAATTCGAAAACTGGAACAAAAACATGTCCATCGACAAAGAAACGGCGCGCCGTGCGGCACATTTGGCGCGCATTGAAGTGGCCGACGAAGATCTGGAAAAACTCGCAGGCGAGTTGACTGGAATTTTGAACTTTATGGAAGAGCTCAACGAAGTTGATGTAGACGGTGTGGAGCCTATGACTTCGGTGACGCCTATGGCGCTTTATAAACGCGAAGATGGCGTGACGGACGGCAATATTCAGGAAGAAATTTTGAAAAATGCCCCTGATGCGCGTGAAGGATTTTTTGCGGTTCCAAAGGTGGTAGAATAATGAGCGATCTGACGAAATTAACGATTGCTGAGGCGCGCGATAAATTGCGTGCAGGTGATATCAAAGCGGTTGAGTTGGCCGGAGCCTTCAATGATGCCGTGTCAGAAGCGGATGCTTTGAACGCGTATTCTGCAAAAACGCCTGAATTGGCGATGGAACAAGCAGGCAAGGCCGATGAAATGCTTGCCCAAGGCGATGCGCCCGATATGTGCGGCATCCCGTTGGGCATTAAAGATTTGTTTTGCACCAGAGGGGTCGCGAGCCAAGCGGCCTCTAAAATTCTAACAGGTTTCAAACCTGAATATGAAAGCACCGTGACAACGAAATTGTTTGATCAAGGCGCGGTTATGTTGGGTAAGCTCAATATGGATGAGTTTGCGATGGGGTCGTCGAATGAGACCTCAACATACGGTCCTGCGGTCAGCCCGTGGCGTCGTGAAGGTTCAGAGGCACCATTGACGCCTGGTGGGTCATCAGGGGGGTCGGCGGCGGCTGTTTCAGCGGATATTTGTATGGCGGCGACTGGGACAGACACTGGTGGCTCGATCCGTCAACCCGCGGCATTTACAGGCATAGTTGGGGTGAAGCCCACTTACGGCCGCGTGTCGCGCTGGGGCATTATTGCGTTTGCAAGTTCGCTTGATCAGGCAGGACCGATGACGAAAACCGTGCGCGATGGCGCGATTTTTCTGAAAGCCATTTCTGGCCATGACGCGAAAGACAGCACCTCGGCGCGTTTTGATGTGCCTGATTTTGAAGCGGCTTTAACGGGCGATATCAAAGGCAAAAAAATCGGCATTCCAAAAGAATACCGTTTGGATGGCATGCCTGATGAAATTGAGAAGCTCTGGAGCCAAGGCGCAGA
>CAZRFT010000252.1:0-5478 GCA_964599255.1 uncultured Neptunicoccus sp.
CGCAAGGGATCGCGGATCATGTCGGTGACGATTGTATCGGCCCCCACTTTCGGTATTAGATTGGCGATTACCTCTTGCGCATCGGTATCCAGCCCTCGCCAATATGCATCATAGTGGCGACCAAGTTCGGCATCGCGTTTATCAGGGGCCCAATCAGAAAGGCGGTTGGCCAAAGCCTCCTTTGCCTCAATCGCGGGATTATAAGTTCCAGATTGATCAAGCCCATCAGAAATCAAGCTGCGGGTAGCAAGGTAGAGGTCGCGCAAAAGCTGGGCTTTCCAATCGGTCAGCGTATTTGGCCCGACCCCCATAATGTCACAGGTGGTAAGCGCGGTCAGCAAGCGAAGCCGGCTTGACGATTTTACCACTTCGGCAAAATTGGAAACTGTGCGCGGATCGCTTATGTCGCGTTTCTGCGCAAAATCGGACATCACCAAATGGTTTTCAACGAGCCAAACAATGGTTTCCGTCTCTGCTGCATCCATGCCCAAAGCGGGCGCAATTTCTGCGGCGAGCTGTGCCCCAACCTCCGAATGATCCCCCGGCAAGCCTTTGCCAATGTCATGAAGCAATAAGGCGATATAAAGAACGCGCCGATCTACACCTTGTTTTAAGATGTCAGACACAATGGGAAGTTTTTCCTCCAGCGCGCCGTTTTCGATCCGCGCGAGCACAGAGATACATTGGATTGTGTGCTCATCGACCGTGTAACTGTGATAGGTATTATATTGCATCAAGGCTTGGATGCGGCTGAACTCTGGGATGAACGCACCCAACACCCCAAGCTCATTCATGCGACGCAATGCACGTTCCGGATTTCCGTAATCCAAGAGCAGCGACAGAAAAATAGCCTTTGCCTCTTCATTTTCGCGAAGCTGGGCATCAATCTTGTCCAAATTGGCCACAACGACGCGCATCGCATGGGGATGGATTAAACGACCTGTTTCAAGTGCATCTTGGAAAAGACGCAAGATGTTAAGGGGATCGCTAAGGAAAAGAGCTTCATCGGCTAAATCGATCCGCTCGTTTTTGATTTGATAAAGGGGGTTTTTATCGGCGCCTTGACGCCCGCGAAACATCATATTGCGCAGCCGATCCCCGATGGAGGGCGTGCTTTTGATATGCTGATCTTCTAGTGCGGTAAGGTAAATCCGGGTCAACTCCCCCACATCTGTGGCGTAGCGGAAATACTCTTGCATGAAACGTTCAACACCGCGCATCCCCTCGTCTCGACTGTACCCAAGCCGGCGCGCAAGCTCGACCTGATGATCAAAGGTCAGTTGCTCCATCGCACGGCCCGCGACTAGGTGCAGATGACAGCGCACCATCCATAAAAATCGATGCGCGTTAAGGAATTTGGTGAATTCGTCCTCGCTTAAATATCCCAGACGTATCATGTCGGAAGATCGTTTTGCCCCTGATACATATTTGGTGATCCAATACATTGATTGTAAATCACGCAGGCCGCCTTTGCCTTCTTTTACATTCGGCTCGACCATATAGCGCTGGCCTTGGCGGATATGCCGCTGATCCCGCTCATCGAGCTTTTCTTGGACATAGCTTGACTGATCTCGTTTGCCGATTTCTTGCCAAAGCCGCTCATCAAAATCAACAAAGACTGCAATATCGCCCGTCAGAAAACGCGCTTCGATCATGGCTGTTTTGATCGTTTGATCTTTGTTTCCGAGTGACAAGCATTCTTCGACGGAACGCGAGGCCTGACCAATTTTCAATTTTACATCCCAAAGAATATAAAGCGTGGCCTCGATGACCTGCTTTGCCCATGGGGACAGGCTGTCTGGGCTGAGAAACAAAAGGTCCACATCCGAAAACGGCGCCATTTCTGATCTGCCATAGCCGCCAACAGCCAAGACCGCGAGTTCACTTTTGTTGGCTTTCGGCTTTGGATGCAATTTCTCCGCTGCCACAGAAAAAGCGATGCTGACAATCTCATCGACAATGTAAGAATAGGATCGCACGACTTGCCCAATTTTATTGACATCATTGTCGAGACTCTCTGCGACAATTTCGCCGGCTCGTGCGTTCTCTTCACGCAACAGTTTCGCAGTTTTTTCGCGAAGTTCAGTCGAACTTAAGCCCTCGGAGGCTTTAAAAACCGCATCCTTGATTTTCTGGCTATGAAACAGATCAGAGGCGGCACAAACCAATGTGCCGCTATTTGATTGAGTGTCAGTCGCGGGGGAAGCCTTAGCTTGTTGAGATTGCGAAGCCCTGCGCTGCATTAGAGATGATCCTAAATGTGCCGTTATTGACTTCTGCCACAGAGAGGACCCGTTGGGTAGTGTTATTGGACAGGATGCGGAAGGCACCAGCGGAGCCTTTGAACCCGGTTTCCCGACTTAGATGCGAACGTTGCAACGCACCGCGATTGCCTTCCGCAAGCAAGGTCGCCACAGCCATCACCCCGTCATAGGCAATTCCAGACAAAGGATGCGGCGCGGTTGAGAATTTTTCTGTGAACCGCGTGTTAAAAACAGCGATGGAACGCCCATCAGGAATTGCAAACCAACCGCCCTGAAGGCCAAGATTTGCCAAAGTTGTTGGGGGAATATCCCAACGTGCGAGGCCCAAGAGCTTGATGCCTGTTTCTGCGAAATTTACTTGGCGTAGAATATCGCCAATCTGAGGAAGACCAGTCGCACTGTCAGCGGTCAGCATAAGTGCCTGCGTGCCATTGCCTGACACTTTCGCTGCCACGCCAGGAACAGTGGATTGGATACCTTGGGGCGAAAACGGATAGGTAAAATTGCCGTTAAAGCTGACGCCTGAGCGCCCTGCGGCACCGCGGGCGGCACTTGCTGCCAATTGGCCAGCCGCATTGTCAGATCCAAGCACGGCGAGCGACTTGAAGCCTTTGGCAGATGCATAGCCAATCAAACGATCAGCCGCATTTCCAAAGCTGTTGCCCATGGTGATGATGTTCCCGCCCGCAACGTTTGTGTTGTTAGAAAATGTCAGAACGTTGATACCACGCGCCGCGGCTACGCGACCTACGGCTAATGCAGATTCTCCTAACAGCGGACCAACAATTAATTTCGCACCTTCACGCAATGCTTGAGTGGCTGCACCTGCAGCTTGTTCGGGATTTGCTGCTGTCGAATAAACCCGCATATCCAGCTTTGCTGACGGCACATCAGAAAGCGCAAGTTCCGCTGCACGCACCAAGTTGTCGGCAAGCTTATTCTGGTTCTCATCGGCTGTGCCTGCTGGCACCAAAAGGGCGATCCGGGTGGTCTGATTTGGATTTGTCAAAGGCCCATCACCTGCCGATGTCGTCACACCGCCGCCATCAACGCAGGCACCAAGTGTCGCGGCAGACCCTGCAAGTAATGCATGTCGGCGTGTAAAACCAGTTGTGAAACGCTTTGCCATTAAATTCTCCCCGGTGCGCGGATGCGCATCCCTTTAATATTTTTCTTCATTATGATCTAAGGGAGCCGGGCCGGCTTTTCAACGCCCAAGCTAAGATCAGTTAGGAATCGTCATATGCCTGCCGATAAACCAACGCCCGGGCTTTACCTGCTTGCAACGCCAATTGGCGCGGCAAAGGACATTACGCTTCATTGTCTAGAGCTGTTGGCAAGTTTGGACATTCTGGTGGCAGAGGACACGCGCGTCCAGCGAAAGTTAATGGATATTCATGGAATTTCTTTGGATGGGCGCCAAATGAAATCCTATCATGACCATTCCAAAGCGGGCGAACGCGAGTGGATTTTGGATCAAATCGCGCAAGGTAAATCCGTTGGCTACGCATCTGATGCTGGCACGCCGATGATAGCTGATCCAGGCTTTGACCTCGTCCGCGATGCCTATGAGCGGGGATTCACCGTTGAGGTAGCGCCGGGTGCATCAGCGCTGACGGCGGCGATTGCGCTTTCTGGGCTTCCCTCTGATCGGGTGTATTTCGGAAGCTTTCTTCCCTCAAAATCGGGCGCAAGGCAGAAAACGCTTGAAAACATCGCAGCGCTCGAAGCGAGTTTGGTGTTCTACGAATCCCCCAAACGCGTGATTGCGTGTTTAGAAGATATGATGAAGATTTTCGGGCCAGAACGCGCGGTCGCTCTCTGCCGCGAGATCACCAAAAAATTTCAACAAATCGCGCGCGGATCGCTATTGGATGTGCATACCATCATGTCACAGCAAGAAACGATTAAGGGCGAAATTGTATTAGTCCTTGGCCCGCCCCTTAAAAAGGAAGTGAGCGAAGCGGAAATTCGGGAATTATTAACCCCGATGTTGCAAAAGATGAGCACCAAGGCGGCAAGTCAATCGCTTGCGGAACAGCTTAACCTGCCGCGCAAACAAATTTATTCTTTGGCGCTAGATATTAAAAATGACTCCAGCCGATCGAGCGACGCATAATCGACTAAATGGGCTAAATGCAGAAACCCGTGTTGCAGAAAACTATCAACGCTGTGGATTTAAATTAGTTCAACGACGCTTTCGCGGTCGCGGCGGAGAAATCGATCTGATCTTTAAGCACAACGACAAATTCTATTTCACCGAAGTCAAACGGGGTGCAAGCCATGATATCGCGCATGGATATTTAAATGCCGCGCAATTTTCGCGTATGGCTGACACAATTCTGGAATATCTTCAAAAAGAAGAACTGCCGCTGGAAACAGAAATGCGGATTGATGCCGCATTGGTGGATGCCCAGCACCGCGTCAAAGTGATCCCCAATATTTTACAGTGATTGCCTTGCAACCCTTGGCCCCTTGCGCCATGTAAAAATGACAAAAAGCAAGTGGAGCGGAACATGGCCCTTAAAGTTGCTGTGCAAATGGACCCAATTGATGCAATCGACATCGATGCAGATAGTTCATTTCGGATTATGGAAGAGGCGCAAGCGCGCGGTCATTCGCTGTTCTACTACACACCTGATCAACTCGCTTATGAAGAGGGTGCGCTGACTGCGCTGGGCTGTGATGTCACCGTCAAACGGGAAAAGGGAAATCACGCTTCCAAAGGTGAGATGAAGCGCGTCAATCTATCGGATTTCGATGTGGTCTGGCTCCGCCAAGATCCGCCCTTTGACATGGGGTACATTACAACCACCCATCTTCTTGAGCGGATTCACCCCAAAACATTGGTTGTGAATGATCCGAAATGGGTGCGTAACCATCCCGAAAAACTTCTTATTCTTGATTTCCCAGAGCTAATGCCGCCGACAACGATTGCGCGCGACATAGAGGTTTTGAAAGCCTTTAAAAACAAACACAAAGATATCATTCTGAAGCCTCTTTACGGGAACGGTGGGGCTGGCGTTTTTCGCCTGACCGAAAGTGATCGTAACATCAATTCTTTGCACGAGCTCTTTTCGGGCATCAATCGTGAACCTTTGATTGTTCAAAAGTTCTTGCCCGACGTGTCCAAAGGGGACAAACGCGTTATCCTTGTAGATGGAGAGCCGGTCGGTGCCATTAACCGCGTCCCTGCAAAAGGCGAGACGCGATC
>CAZRFT010000253.1:0-4179 GCA_964599255.1 uncultured Neptunicoccus sp.
GAAACACACTAAAACAGGGGAGACGCAGGAAATCCCCTGTAAAGGCGTCTTTGTGGCCATTGGGCACGCGCCCGCCAACGAATTGGTTATTGATCAATTGGAAACGCATATGGGCGGCTACGTGGTTACAAAACCAGATAGTACCGCAACCTCCATCCCGGGCGTCTTTGCAGCAGGCGACTTAACAGACCATAAATACCGCCAAGCCGTAACCAGCGCTGGCATGGGGTGCATGGCCGCACTTGAGGTGGAACGCTTCTTGGCCGAAGAAGAATAGTTTTATCAGTTGATCTGAATCACCAATTGTTTTTCTATCGCTTCGGTCAATGTGGAATTGAGGCGCGAAATGGAATTTAGCCTACTCTTATCAGCAGATTATCCCGACAAAAACTACGGTGGGGATCGGGTCTATCAAGACATGCTGAACCAAGCCATTTTGGCGGATAATATGGGCTTTGATTCCGTTTCTGTGACAGAGCATCACCTTATCAACGTTCTCATGATGCCCGCACCTTTGCAATTTGCGGTAAAGCTCGCGGCCCATACGAAGAACGTGAAAATCATGACTGCCATCGTCGTTCTGCCGTTGCACGATATGCGCGTATTTGCAGGCGAAGTCGTGGTTGCCGATATCTTCACCGAAGGGCGATTGCTGTTGGGCGTTGGGCGTGGCGCCTTTGCCTACGAGATCGAACGCTTGGGCGTTCCCATGGATGAAACGCAAGCGCGCTTCAACGAGTCCCTTGATGTTTTAAAGGCGCTTCTCAGTGAAGAAGAGGTTGGCTGGGCCGGTAACTATTACAAATTTGACCCCCTAACAATTATGCCCCGTCCACTGACCCCTGGTGGTCCTCAAATGATGATGGCGGTTTTGAATCCAGAGGGGATTTACCACTGCACCAAACGTGGCTTTCATATTCAGACCACGCCTTTGGCGGGAAACCACCAGCTCTTGGTGGATCAAGTTTCTGCTTTCAATCGCGCGAAAGGTGAAATGGGAAAAGAAGGGGAAGAGCTAACAATCTCGCTTACCCGGGTTGGATACATCGCCAAAAATCCCACTGATAGACAACGAAAAGTCGAAGCCGCCTATAAGTACTATAGCCGTTTCGACAATGTTTTCACCGGTCCGGGGATCGTAGAGAACGGCATGATCAAAGAATTGCCGCGCAAGCAAACGATTGAGGAGCTTGATGAAAGCCTGCTGATCGGTTCACCCCAAGAAGTGATCGATATGCTAGCGCCCTATGCGGAACTTGGAATTGACCGATTGATCTTCAATCCAAATTTTGGATGCGATGCGCAAGAAACGCTCGATTGCCTGCAGTGTTTTGCAGAAGAGGTCATGCCACATTTCACGGGTCGACCCGTTGGTGTGGCAGCAGAATAAAGGAAGAATGAGATGAGCGAAGTCATAGCATGTGAATATTCAATCGATGGAAGCGGCCCTCCCCTTTTTTTGATCCACGGGATTGGTGCGGCGCGGAACACATGGGCAAAGGCACTTCCTGTTTTAACCCCCCATTTTACCGTCATCACATACGACCTTCGTGGGCATGGAATGTCACCAATGCCAAAGGAGGAGTTTGGTCTCGATGATCTTGTCAACGATCTTGAATATCTTCGCGAGCAAACTGGATTTGAAAGCGCGCATTTTGCAGGCCATTCCTTGGGTGGGATGATCGGGCCCGCCTATTCACTCAAATACCCTGATCGTGTGAAGTCTTTGGGCATACTCTCAACGGCAGCCTTCCGCACTGAAGACGACAGCGCCAAAGTTTGGGCGGTGGTTAACGCGATGGAAGAACGCGGTATTCCTCAGGTATTGGAAACACTCACCGCGCGATGGTTCACCGATTATTTTATCAATGAAAATCCAGAAGTCGTGCGGAACCGCTTAAAACAAGTTGTCGATACAGATCCGGACGTCTTTTTAAACGTGTTTCGCATTTACGCTGGCACTGAAATGGCCCCATGGATTCACGCGGTAACTGCGCCCTCTTTAGTTTTGACAGGAGAGAATGACGGCGGCTGCAATCCACGGCTTAATAAATTAATTGACGCCACCCTGCCAAATTCCACTTTGGAAATTCTGCCCAATCTCAAACACTCCATCCTGCTAGAGGCGGGCGATCAAGTAGCAGCGCGGTTGGTGGAATTTGTCGGGAATCTAGCCGAATAGTTTAAAATGGCGACCCCTGAAGGACTCGAACCCTCAACCTGCTGATTAGAAGTCAGCTGCTCTATCCAGTTGAGCTAAGGAGTCGCTTAAAAATGCTCTTAATCTTGATGCTCAGAACGAGCAAGGCGCAATACAACACTCTCTTCGAGTGAATAGGTTTATCCGCTATTTTGTGAATTTCGAGAAAGTGACTCAACCGGACATGCTGGAGCGAGGGGTGGGGTGGGTCACATATCCGGTTGAGCCCCAATTGCTGCTTGCGCCACCACCCTAGGATGTATTGGTTAACAAAATCAATACGAAATTAAACTTAAGGTTGTTTTTTTGTCCCAAAAATTGACATTCTATCAATTTTCGAACCTTCGCTGGAATTAAGAGTGCTCAGTGACACTAAAATTATGAACAAAAGGTAAACGCCACTTTTCAAATGATCTGAAAACAAGCAAATTCGGCTGGAAAGAGAATCAAACATGAACATTTCCACCGAATCTGCATCATCAGAGCGCCCAAAATTAGAAGGCGGCAAGCGGATTGTCCTGAAATCCGAATTTGAACCCGCAGGCGATCAACCAACAGCGATCGAAGAGCTGGTCGGCGGGCTCTCGGATGGTGATCAAAGCCAAGTCCTCTTGGGCGCCACGGGTACAGGTAAAACCTTTACCATGGCCAAGATTATCGAAGCGACCCAGCGCCCTGCGATTATTCTTGCGCCGAACAAAACACTTGCTGCACAGCTCTATGGGGAATTTAAGAACTTCTTCCCCGACAACGCGGTGGAATATTTCGTCTCTTACTATGACTATTATCAGCCAGAGGCTTATGTCCCACGGTCGGACACCTACATTGAAAAAGAATCTCAGATCAATGAACAGATCGACCGGATGCGACATTCCGCAACGCGGGCCCTGTTAGAGCGCGATGACGTCATTATCGTCGCCTCTGTATCCTGCATCTATGGTATTGGGTCGGTCGAGACTTATGGCGCGATGACGCAAGATTTGATTGCGGGTAATGAATATGACCAACGCAAAGTCATGGCCGATCTGGTCGCTCAGCAATACCGCCGCAACGATCAAGCCTTTGCGCGGGGGTCTTTCCGCGTGCGGGGGGACAGCCTAGAAGTTTGGCCAGCACATTTGGAGGATCGCGGTTGGAAGTTTTCCTTTTTTGGCGAAGAACTTGAAAGCATCACAGAGTTTGACACGCTGACAGGGCAAAAAACAGGAACTTTGGAAAAAGTCAGGATTTATGCGAATTCGCATTATGTAACCCCCCGCCCCACGATGCAGCAGGCCATGAAAGGCATAAAAATTGAGCTACAACAGCGCCTCAAACAGTTAGAGGATGAAGGCAAGCTATTAGAAGCCCAACGCCTTGAGCAGCGCACAAATTTCGATCTCGAGATGCTAGAAGCCACCGGCGTTTGCAACGGCATTGAAAACTATTCGCGCTATCTAACGGGCCGTGCCCCGGGCGAGCCGCCACCAACCCTATTTGAATACATTCCAGACAATGCAATTGTCTTTGCGGACGAAAGCCATGTGTCCGTGCCCCAAATTGGCGGCATGTATCGGGGCGACTACCGTCGAAAATTTACGCTTGCTGAACATGGGTTTCGACTGCCCTCTTGCACCGATAACCGCCCGCTTAAATTCGAAGAATGGGATGCGATGCGACCGCAATCTATCTTCGTCTCCGCGACACCTCAAAATTGGGAACTTGAACAATCAGGCGGTGTATTCGCAGAACAAATCATTCGTCCAACCGGGCTGATCGATCCAGAAGTCGAAATTCGTCCAGTTGATACACAAGTCGATGATTTGCTTGACGAGGTGAAACGCGTTGCAGCCGAAGGGAACCGCGTGCTTGTCACCACGCTGACAAAGCGTATGGCGGAAGATTTGACCGAGTATCTTCATGAACAAGGCTGCCGTGTCCGCTACATGCATTCCGATATCGATACGATTGAACGGATCGAAATCCTACGCGATCTGCGC
>CAZRFT010000254.1:0-15381 GCA_964599255.1 uncultured Neptunicoccus sp.
GAGACGATATTCTCTGATGCAATCAGCTCAATCTCGTCGCGCTGGCGCCCAAGCTCCGCCTCTATCGCCTCAAATACCGCCGCATCACGCGTCGATAAATCCTCACTAAAAAAATCTCTCTTACTCATCTCTTATGGGTCCCCAAGAATTTTGTTCGATTGTTTCCTATCGGAAACGCCGGGAATTGTGGCATGAAATGCGTCTCAATTCAGCGTGTAGCGACGCATATCGTGATCAGAAAAGTCTTGCCATAGGAAAAGGGATACAAACCTATGGAAAACTGGTTTACACCATGGGTCGAAGCGTTGAAAAACGCGATCACACGGTTCCGCTTTTAGAAAAAAATCGGGGTTTTCGAAGGATAAGATGAGTAAAAAGAAAATTCATTTTACGGCCAGCAAATCGGATATGGCCCAAAGCGAAATTCCATCTTTGATCGAGAAATTTGGCCAAGCGGATATTGGTTTGGCTGATGTGATTGTCGCTTTGGGCGGTGATGGATTTATGCTCGAAACCTTGCACGGCACAGAGGAAATTAACTGTCCTGTCTATGGTATGAATCGAGGCACGGTTGGTTTCTTGATGAACGAATTCAATGAAGACGATTTATTATCGCGTTTGGAGCAGGCAGAAAATACGGTAATCCACCCGTTAAAAATGACGGCTCATAAAACTGATGGGTCGGTCATTACTGATCTTGCGATCAATGAAGTCTCACTTCTTCGGGCGGGGCCCCAAGCGGCGAAGCTTCGCATCATCATCGATTGCAAACAAAGGTTGGAGGAGTTGGTGTGCGATGGGATTTTGCTGTCTACGCCAGCCGGGTCAACGGCTTATAATTACTCGGCCCACGGCCCGATTTTACCGGTTGGATCAGGGGTTCTTGCCATGACACCGATGGCGGCTTATCGCCCGCGACGGTGGCGTGGGGCAATATTGCCTATGGCGGCAAAAGTTCGTTTTGAGGTGCTGGAAGCGGGAAAGCGCCCTGTAACGGCAACCGCAGATGGCAAAGGCGCACATGAAATAGTGGCCGTGGATATTGAGACCTATTTTGATCTCAGCCATCGTATTTTATTCGATCCAGGCCATGGCCTTGAAGAACGATTGATTAGGGAGCAATTTATTTAAATGGCTTTACCTGTGGCGATACAGCTCCGGTATTGGGGCATTGGATTTGCGATATTTATTCTGCTCCTTTGGGTGCTGGGCGATGTTTTGCTGCCCTTTATCGCCGGCATGGCGATTGCCTATTTCCTCGACCCAACTGCGGATCGATTGGAAAAATGGGGGTTTAGTCGCGTACTAGCGACAATCACAATAACAGCCGTTGTTTTGTTGGTTGCACTGCCCTTGTTCATTGTTCTGGTTCGGGAGTTAATTCAACAGCTTGGTCTTTTGGCAGAGGCTGCACCCAATATGCTTGCGGGTTTCAGAGAGTTTTTGATCAAAACCTTCCCAGCGATACTCGATGAAGCCTCCGCGCTTCGAAGCGCGATTGATGCCATTATTAAAAACCTACAAGCATCCTCGGGCACGATAGCCAATTACGTGCTTAGTAGCGCCTTTGGCGTTTTGGATGCGGTTTTGTTTCTTGTGATCGCACCTGTTGTTGCCTTTTATATGCTCTTGGATTGGGATCGTATGATTGCTGCGATTGATAGCTGGCTCCCACTTGATCATCGCGACACCATACGTGGTCTAAGCCGTGAGCTGGATAAAACAATGGCGGGCTTTGTGCGTGGCCAATTAACCGTTTGTGGTATTTTGGGAATTTTTTATGCGCTAGCCCTGATGCTGGTTGGTTTGCAATTTGGGCTAATCGTAGGGATCATTGCGGGCATTCTTACATTTATCCCCTATGTTGGTTCGGTCATAGGAGGTGCTTTGTCTATCGGTTTGGCGCTATTTCAATTCTGGGGAACGCCCGAATGGATCGCCGTTGTCGTGGTTATTTTTGTGGTGGGCCAAATGGTTGAGGGAAATTTCCTAACGCCTAAGCTTGTTGGTGGATCAGTAGGATTGCATCCCGTTTGGCTGCTTTTTGCCCTTTCAGCATTTGGAACATTGTTTGGTTTTACTGGTATGCTGGTCGCCGTGCCTGTTGCAGCTGGAATTGGCGTATTCACACGATTTGGATTGAAACAGTATCTGTCAGGAAAGCTTTATCAAGGGCTTGGAGATGATAAAGGCAACAATGCCTGAACAGCTTGCGCTCGATCTACCTTGCAAGACAGCATTTGGAGTAGAGGATTATTTTGTTTCCTCTGCGAACGAGATGGTGTCCGGACTTATTGGCGAGTGGCGATCCTGGCCGTTAAAAAAGCTACTGATTTTAGGACCCAAAGGTGCTGGGAAAACACATGTTGCGCGCATTTGGGCTGAAAAATCTGGCGCCAATTTTATTGATGTGGGTGGCATTGGTGACTTCGCTGAACAGGGCGCGGACAATCCTGCGGTAGTGGAGAATCTAGAACTCCTTCCGCGGGAACAAGAGGAAGCATTGTTTCATCTACTCAATAAATTCGATCAAGCGGGACAATATTTGGTTCTGACAGGCCGTGGTGCAATTGGTGGCTGGGGGATACATCTGCCCGACCTTGAAAGCAGGTTGCGCCAAATAACCCAAGTTCAAATCAAAGAGCCTGATGATAATTTGTTACTCGCCGTCCTCATCAAACAATTCCAAGATCGGGGTCTTTCTCCGTTGCCTAGTGTGATTTCCTACATTCAAGCGCGGATGCCGCGATCTTTTGAAGCCATTGCAAATATTGTTGCCGAACTTGATCGTCGCAGCCTGCAAGAGGGTGGTCGGGTGACGCAGAAGCTTGCAAGAACCCTGCTTGAAGAGTTATGACCGAGAAGTTATCCTAATATAACTTGGCAAATTTATGCACGGCAAAGCAAAGCGCACTGATATTCCTGTTTCGGCAAGCTCTGATTTCATTAATACAGAGGCGCCGAGCCCAAAGTCTTTGCCCAATGTCGATCTAACGACACCGCAACGTTACCTAAATCGAGAGTTGTCTTGGCTTGCCTTTAACTGGCGCGTCTTAGAGCTTGCGCGCGATCGTTCCTGGCCGTTGCTAGAGCGGTTGCGAATGCTCTCTATCTCTTCTTCTAATCTTGATGAGTTTTTTACCGTGCGTGTTGCGGGGCTTCGTGAATTGAACCGCAATAGGGTAACGGCACCGGCGCTCGACGGGCTATCACCGGTCGAGCAATTGGAATTGATTGACGAAGATGCAAGCAAATTGATGGAAGAACAGCAATCGGTTTTTGCTGATCTATGTCAGGAACTTGATCAAGAACGCATTCATATCGTTTCGAGAAATGATCTAACGGATCTGGATCGCGAGCAGGCACAGGAAATGTTCCTCAATGACATTTTCCCCATCGTCTCGCCCCTTGCAGTGGATCCAGCGCATCCTTTTCCTTTTATTCCATCGGGCAGCCTATCGCTTGCCGTTCATCTCCAGACTGAAAAGAAGACACGCGCGCTGCATGTTCTTATCCCGATCCCCAATATCCTCAATCGCTTCATTTCCCTTGATGCGCCGAAGGGAAGTTTGCGTTTATTGCCGCTTGAAGAGCTAATTCTAAACGCGCTTCCGACACTGTTTCCAAATCACACGGTTGTCGGTCATGCGATGTTTCGCGTTTTACGTGATGCCGATCTTGAGATCGAAGATGAAGCTGAAGATCTGGTTAATGAATTTGAATCTGCGCTCAAACGACGTCAGCGCGGGGATGCAGTGCGGTTGAAGATTTCTTCACACGCGCCCAGCTCTTTGCGGCGGATTATCGTCAATTCCTTGGGCGTGAGTGAAAAAGAGGTGTTTGAAATTGACGGCATCATCGGGCTGAGTGGATTGACCGAGATCTGTGATGCGGGGCCGGCCAAATTGCGTTGGACAAAGTATTCCCCACGGACACCAGAGCGCGTCGAAGATTTCGGCGGTGATGTTTTTGCGGCGATCAAACAAAAAGATATGCTGTTGCATCACCCCTATGAAAGTTTCGATTATGTGGTCCGGTTTTTGGCGCAAGCTGCAAGGGATCCTGACGTCGTCGCGATTAAACAGACGCTTTATCGAACCTCTAGCCAATCCCCGATCGTTGCAGCGCTTTGCGAAGCGGCGGAAGCGGGAAAGCAGGTCACGGCGTTAGTGGAGCTGAAGGCCAGGTTTGACGAGGCCACGAATATTCGACTGGCGCGCCAGATGGAAAAGGCGGGCGTTCATGTTGTTTACGGCTTTATCGATCTAAAAACGCACGCAAAAATTTCAACGGTCGTGCGTCGCGAAGGAAAGTCACTTACCACATACACGCATTTTGGAACGGGCAACTATCATCCGGTAACCGCTAATATTTATACCGATCTTTCCTATTTCACCTGTTCTGGCTCTTTGGGGCGTGATGCAACCAAAGTGTTCAATTACCTTTCAGGATATGCAGATGTTGGCAAGCTATCAAAAATGGCAATCGCGCCCACCAACCTCAAAGAAACCCTGATCGAACATATTCGGGTTGAGGCAGAAAATGCCAAACAGGGGAAACCCGCGCATATCTGGGCGAAGATGAACTCCCTTATCGAAGGGGAGGTGATTGACGAGCTTTATAAGGCAAGCCAAGCAGGTGTACGGATC
The DNA here is from genome assembly GCA_964599255.1 of uncultured Neptunicoccus sp. Taxonomy (GTDB): domain Bacteria; phylum Pseudomonadota; class Alphaproteobacteria; order Rhodobacterales; family Rhodobacteraceae; genus Amylibacter. Next base: position 4,650 of record CAZRFT010000254.1, read on the forward strand.
GAATTAGTAATCCGTGGAATTTGCGGTCTTCGGGCAGGGGTGAAGGGGCTGTCAGAAAATATTCGCGTGAAATCCATTGTCGGTAGATTTTTAGAGCATTCGCGAATTGTTTGTTTTGGCAACGAGCATCTTTTGCCTTCTAAAAAGGCAAAGGTATTCATGTCATCTGCCGATTGGATGGGACGTAATTTGCACGGCCGCGTGGAAACATTGGTGAAGATCACTAACAAAACCGTCCACGCGCAAATCGTCAGCCAGGTCATGGCCGCTAATATGGCGGACACGCAGAATTCTTGGGTGCTGCAAGGGGATGGGTCTTATCTTCGTGATATTCCAGAACAAGGGGCCTTCGATTGCCATCGGTTTTTTATGGAAAACCCATCGCTTTCTGGCCGCGGCAAAACTGGCGCCAAGGACGTACCAGAACTCACGCATAGTTACGATGACTAATATCCATGTTGTAGATCGATTGGGTGTTATCGACATCGGATCAAATTCGGTTCGCCTTGTGGTTTTCGAAGGGGCAAACCGCTCACCTAGCTATTTTTATAATGAAAAAGTACTTTGCGGATTGGGTATCGGTCTTGCCCGATCCGGTGTTTTGAACCCCGATGGCAAAGAACGCGCTCTCCGCGCCATCCGCCGGTTCTGGCTAATCTGCGAACGAATGCGCTTGACTAATTTGCGGGCCGTTGCAACCGAAGCCGTTCGTCGAGCGAAAGATGGATCTGAGCTCTGTCAGACGGTGAAGTCGGAAACAGGCCTGGATGTAGAAGTAATTAGCGGTATTGAAGAGGCGTCCCTTTCCGCCCAAGGTGTTCTTCTATCCAATCCAAAAGCCAGCGGTGTGATTTGCGATATTGGCGGCGCCTCCATGGAAATGGCGGTTTTGAACAAGGGTAAAATAGGGCGCGTGCAATCCACACGCCTCGGTCCAATGTCCATCCAGTCCCTAACCAGCCCATCCATTTCAGAAGAAGCCCTGATCGCGGATGGTGTTCGTCAATTGGTGCCTGATTTTTCAGATGATGCGGAGACGCTTTATTTGATTGGTGGATCGTGGCGTGCTTTGGCGGTTTTGGATATGGTGCGGCGCGACTATCCGCTTCATGTCCTACATGAATATGCGCCTCCGCTGACCGAAATTTCGCAGACGGCCGAGCATGTCGCAAAAGGTGAGCTTCTTGATTTGGCAGCCGACACGGGACTGTCGCAACGGCGGATTGATTTACTGCCAATCGCCGCACAAGTGCTATTAAAAGTTTTTGAAGAAATGCCTGTGAAGACCGTCAGATTTTCGGCTTATGGCTTGCGTGAAGGGGTTCTTTACAACGCCTTAGATCCAGAAATGCGGGCGCGTGATCCTCTAATCGCTGCAGCGCGTGCGGATGAAAGTGCTTTGTCTCGATTTCCTGGCTTCGGCGAAGTTTTGTTCGATTGGCTTTCCCCAATCTTCGGCCATTTGAACGAAGAGCAGCTTCGCTTGGTTCATGCAGCCTGTTTATTGCACGACGTTCATTGGCGCTCTCATCCTGACTATCGGGCTGAGGTTTGCTTTGATGCCGCGACACATACAAATTTGAGTGGGCTTGACCACAAGGGGCGTGTCTTTCTCGCCTTTTGTTTGATGCATCGTTATAAACCTCGCGGCTTGAGCAAAACCTATTTGGAAGTTGCAGAGCTTCTTTCCGAAGAAGAACGCGAATTAGCGCATATCGTTGGATTGGCCATCCGGCTGGGTGCGATGATGACCAGCGCAGATGCGGCATTGATGGGCGAATTGAAGCTGACAGAGGCGCAGCTTGGGCTTCATCTACCAAATCAGAGCGATGCAATTTTCGGTGAAGTGGTTGCAAAGCGCTTCAACAGTTTGGCCACTGCCATGAACAGAGAAGCCGTTGTTCACCACCGCTGATCGCTTGCATGAGCTTGGGCAATCCAATAGGTGTTTTCCAAGTTAAAAGACGACAAAGGAACCCACATGCGGCTGTCACGTTATTTCCTGCCGGTATTGAAAGAAACCCCTGCTGATGCACAGATTGTCAGTCACCGATTGATGCTGCGCGCGGGCATGATCAAGCAAGCCAGCGCTGGCATCTATTCTTGGTTGCCCATGGGCTTCAAAGTGCTTCGTAAACTTGAAAACATCGTGCACGAAGAACAGATCAAAGCGGGCCATATTCCGATGCAAATGCCGACGCTGCAATCTGCAGATTTGTGGCGCGAAAGTGGACGCTATGATGGCTACGGCGAAGAAATGCTACGGATGAAGGACAGACATGGGCGCGACATGCTGTTCTCGCCCACGGCGGAAGAATTGTTCACTGATGTGTTCCGCGCGCATGTTAATTCCTACAAAGATTTGCCGCTGACGCTCTATCAAATCCAGTGGAAATTTCGCGATGAAATTCGCCCACGATTTGGTGTGATGCGCGGCCGCGAATTTTATATGAAAGACGGCTATAATTTCGATCTGACCAAAGAAGACGCACTTCATGCCTATAATCGTCATTTGGTGAGTTATCTTCGCACCTATGAGCGGATGGGTTTGAAGGCCATCCCGATGCGCGCAGATTCAGGCCCGATCGGGGGTGATTATACGCATGAATTTCTTGTGCTTGCAGAAACGGGCGAGTCAGAAGTTTTCTATGACAGCGAGATCACAGATTTAACTTTTGGTGATCGCGAAATTGATTTTGACGACAAGGCGCAATGCCAAGCGGTTCTCGAAGAGTTCACTTCTCGCTATGCTCGTACCGATGAGACCCATGACGAAGCTGAATTCAATAAAGTTCCCGAAGCACGCCGTCGCACGGCACGTGGGATTGAAGTGGGTCAAATTTTCTATTTTGGCACACAATATTCAGAAAGCATGAACGCCACGGTTCAAGATGCTGAAGGTAATCAAGTGCCCGTGCATATGGGCAGCCACGGAATTGGCGTTAGCAGATTGCTTGGGGCGATTATCGAAGCCAGCCATGACGACAATGGCATCATTTGGCCCGAGGGGGTTACACCCTTTGGCGTGGGAATTGTGAATCTTAAACTAGGTGACGAGGAAGCTGATGAGGCTTGCGAAAAGCTATACGCGGCTGCGACCGCGGCGGGTATTGATCCGCTTTATGACGATCGCGATGAACGGGCGGGCGCAAAATTCAATACGATGGATTTGATTGGTCTTCCATGGCGCATCACGGTTGGACCGCGCGGCTTGAAGAATGGCGTTGTTGAGCTCACATCTCGTAAAACAGGCGAGAGCGAGGAATTGCCGCCAGAGGCAGCAATGGCTAGACTGATCGAAATTTACAGAGGCATCTAACCTTTTGGCACTGATAAAAAATATTGCGGCACTAGGATTGGGAATTACACTTTCCCAGTTTCCTGAATACAGCCAGCAATATGTGCAACGATTGGGCGGTGCAGTTGATGAGTTAAATCGTGTCGTTGATGATTTTGACCGAACGGCCAGCCGCGCTGGTCAATCCCGCGAGGAAGCGCTTGCTTCGCTTCAAGGTACCGAATTGCTTGAGGGACGTCGTGAAGATATGACTCGCACAATTGCGCGCCAGGAACGCCTGTCAGCAAGCTATGATGCGCTACGAAACGCGCCTCCATTTTCGCGTTTGGCTCAAGTTTATCGTTTTTCAGATCCGATGATTAACCAACGCGCCTGGGACGATTTTCAACCCGCTATCCCTGTAACAGTTGAATCTGGGTCGCTGCTACTGGGCGGTTATATCGGGCTTTATGGATTTCTTTCTGGCTTTGGGCGTTTGTTTCGGCGGCGCCAACCTAAGGCCCAAGCAGTTAATTACGGTCGGAAATTTAGATGAATGGATCGGCCCCGTTTTCAAGATATGAACGTATGATCGCTTGGCGCTACTTACGGGCCAAACGCGCCGAAGGTGGCGTGTCTGTCATGACATGGATTTCATTGATTGGTATTGCTTTAGCCGTCTTTGCTCTGATTGCAACGCTTGGGGTCAGGTCGGGTTTTCGAACTGAATTTGTGGATACAATCCTAGGTGCTGATGCACATGCGACGATCTACACGACCAGCAGCGTGTCCGCGGATGGGCAATTTCTTAAAGGGTTTGATAATTACGAAGATGCGGCGGTTGCGCTTTCACTCGTTCCTAATGTCACGCGGGCCGCACCCTTGGTTAAGGGGCAGGTTATGGCTACCGCCAACGGTGAAAATGCGGGCGTTGAAGTTTACGGCGAACGGCTAGAAGATATCAAAACCCTTCCCAAAATCGCACAACCCTTGTCGGCACGCGGGTCGTTGGACGCTTTACCCGCAGGTGTGGCGATAGGTTCAGCTCTGGCGCGAAGCCTTAACCTGGGGGTGGGCGACATTATCACTCTGATTTCCCCGGATGGCGTGCAAACCGCATTTGGGACATCACCACGGATCAACGAATATCCCGTTGTCTATATTTTTGAGGTTGGTCGCCTCGATATAGATAGAACGCGGGTGTATATGCCGCTTAGTGAGGCGCAGAGCTATTTCAATATGGATGGCCGCGTCGATCAATTCGAAGTTATGGTCGATGCACCAGAAGGGGTGAGGGGCTTTGCCCCTGCCATTTTAGCTGCATCGCCAGACAATGCGTTGATTTGGACGTGGCAGGATGCGAATGGCGGTTTTTTAAACGCGCTGAGGATGGAAGATAACATCATGCTCATCATCCTTTCGGTTTTGGTTTTGATCGCGACCATGAATATTGTTTCTGGCCTGATAATGCTGGTGAAGAATAAGGGGCGCGATATTGGAATTTTGCGAACGATGGGCTTGAGCGAAGGCGCGGTGTTACGCGTCTTTTTCCTTTGTGGGGCGTCGATTGGCGTTGCTGGAACTTTGATCGGCACCATGCTGGGCTGCCTGTTTGTCATCTATATTGATCCAATATTTGGCGTCGTGAATAGCATCGCGGGCGGTGATGTCTGGACACCCGAAAAATATCTGCTTTCTGAATTGCCTGCTGAACTTAGGGCCATCGATGTGGTCAAGGCCGTGTCTTTATCTTTGGGGCTGTCATTTATTGTGACAATCTTTCCCGCACGCCGTGCCGCCCGAATGAACCCGGTGGAGGCGCTTCGCTATGAGTGATGTGGTGTTAAAACTCGAAGGGGTCGAGAAAAGATTTAATCGCGGCAGAGATAACGAAATTACAGTTCTCGCTGGCGCCAATATAGAGGTCAAGGCAGGGGAGATTGTGGGACTCGTCGGCCCGTCTGGCGCAGGAAAATCCACACTTCTTCATATCGCCGGCTTGCTTGATGCATCTGACGCAGGGCGCGTCTCGATAGCTGGAGAATTGTTGAGTGGCGCATCTGATCGCAAACGAACGCGTGTCCGTCGCCAAGAAGTGGGTTTCGTTTATCAGTTCCATCATTTGCTGCCTGAATTTTCCGCGCGTGAGAATTTGGTTATCCCGCAGATGGCGAATGGCTTGAACAAACTCACAGCGGAACGGCGTGCAGATGAGCTTTTGGCATGGGTCGGATTGAAAGAGCGCGGCGCCCATCGCCCTGCAGAACTTTCGGGTGGCGAGCAGCAACGCATTGCTTTCTGTCGTGCCATGGCGAATGCCCCAAAGTTGCTGATTGCCGATGAACCAACTGGGAATTTAGATCCAGCAACTTCTGATCGTGTCTTTGACACAATTTTGACCTTGGTTCGTGACACTGGGCTTTCGGCGCTCATTGCCACACACAATATGGATCTTGCCCATCGCATGGATCGTAAGGTCACCTTGAGGGATGGATTGCTCGTCCCCGTTTAGCCGTTGCAAACTTCCGTAACAGCAAGCCATTCGGCATCGCTCAACAGTGGATCGATATTGTCAATTTGAGCATTCGGTAAAACAGCCAAGGCGCCACTATTCGTGAAATTTGCATATGGGCGGTGTGGAATTTGGGTTTCAAAAAATCTGACATGAAGTGCCTTTGCATCAATTGATATGGGTTGATCAAAAAGCAATTGGTTGGCAAGAGCATCAATCCGGTCAGAGGCAATCTTTCCATTTGAGAGGAACCGCGCCGCTTCCCGTATAGTGAGGCTACGAAATAGCTTTTGCATAACGGCGTTTTCTTTGTTCGCTAAACCTTCTGCTAAAACGAAACCAGCTGCGATTTCGGGTGTGGGCATCTCTGCCAGTCGCCGTCCGTTTAAAATGACATCACCGTCTGGAAGAGTTGTTGAAATTCTCGACCCCAGCTGAAGTACATGAATATCTTTGGGTTGTTCAGGAAAGAGCCGGACCTCAAGGCGATTAAGTGCCTCTGCCGCTTCAATTGTCGTACAACGCTTCCCCGTAATACGTTCCATGCTGACGAGCACCGCTTCACTTATTTCTTGGGCTTTTGCGGCTGGAACGACATGAGCTGCGTAATTTTTGACAACCGACGGCGCCCAAAAGATCACCAATAATGCAAAAATCAGGATTGATCCCCAGCGAAAGATTGCGCGTAACCTGCCAGGATGGGGACGGGCTGCATCTATGGTGCTGCGAATTTTTGAAATCGCTGCGATCATGGTGGGGTCTTCGATTTCAAGGGTTTCTTCGCCCGTTGGATCGGCGGAAAAAATTGACCCGCGATCCGATTGGCCAAGATGGTTGATCGATGCCAATGACCAATGGGTCAGGGGGTTGTTGTTAATATCGGTAAGAACCAAGGTGGATTTTCCGAACGAAACTACCACTTCTTTGCGTTGGCGGGTACCTACTTCACGCCATAGGCCCATCGCCTCTAGGCGATCAAAATCCTTGATTGGGTTCATATCTGCTCTGGCCATTGCTTGGCTTTTTCTTTGGCACACCTTGCCAAAAATTGCGATTAATTGAAAGAACGAACCTTAAGAGGGAAGTTTCGCAAGTTCTGCACGGACTTCTTCTTGAAGGCGCGCCATTTCATCGATGCTTTGTTGGAGTTCGGCTTTGCGGCTCTCAAGTTCGACCATTTGCCGATCAGAGAGCTCAATCCATTTTTCCATCTGCGTTCGATTTTGATTGTCACGATCATAAAGCTCGAGCCATTGACGGATTTCTTCGAGCGAAAACCCCCAACGACGACCGCGCAGGATTAGCCGAAGTCGCGCTTTTTCAGGCGCGCCATAGAAGCGTTTCCGCCCCTGTTTTTCAGGGATCAAAAGCTCAATATATTCGTAATAGCGCAGCGTGCGCGGCGTTACGTCAAATGCTTCTGACATTTCCATCAATGAAAGCTTGGCTTCTGACATTGGGCTCTCCTTGGGCGCAGTATTAAATGAACTCAAGGTCTTTGCAAGTCAGAGCAGGTTGGGTAGGCCGAAATAAAAAACATAAGCCACAATCATGGCTGGGATCGCGCTATACAGCGTTGCAAGGATCGCGGCGCGCGGATTGATTGCAAGGGCAGGGAAGAGCGCATCGCCATCATTTGAAATCGCATTTCCGATCAATGCAGCAAAGGGGACAAGACCGTTGATGTAAAAGGTGGTTACCAAGATTTGGGGGCCACAGCCCGGAATAAAGCCCACCAAAATTGCGATCAGCGGCAGTAATACACCCACGGTGTTAAACCATGCCTGCAAGTCAAGACCCGCAAAACTGACCAAATATTCAAAGATTAGGAACGCCAAGATCACCCATGCGGTGATAAAGCTGGTCTCTTCGGCAACCCGTGCGATTGCGGGATCATCTTCGCGTGTCATCGCTTTGACGGGCGAGGCGGTCCATAAAATCATGCCCAAACCAATACCCACGAGGCTAAGGTAAAGGGACATGTTTTCCCAGAAAAGCGTGAATGTGACTTGAGCAAGATCCAAAATACCAAGCGTTAATCCTGGCAGGATCAGTAGGACGTACGCGAGGTAAATCGGTGCTCGAAAATTGTCTAAGGTCAGAGAGGGCAGCAAATCAGCAGGATCTTCGTCCCGCGCTTCAAAGCGGGATTTATCAAATTTATCGACAATATACCCCGAAATGATGCCTGTCATAAATGAAACGGGTAAAAGAATAAGCGCCGCGTCGGGGCGTTTTGCGATCAAAAGAAATGCTGCGTCCCCCATTGTGGCTGTCAGCGTGGCAACAACCGCGCCCATAGAGACTGAACCAGAGCTGTAGGCAGCAACCACAACCACGGCACCACCGCATCCAGGTAACGCGCCCAAAAAGGCGGCGAATGGAATTTGCATAAGACGCGCGCGCCGAAAGGCCGCGACAATATCAATGCCAAGCAAAGATTTTGCCCCATAGAAAAGCCCGAGTGTAGCCGCGACAAAAACTGTGACTGCAATATAGGCGTCTGTCAGAGAGCCACGAGTGACTTCACCCAATTCGCCCGGCGCAAATGTGCAGATGATCAGCAGTAAAAATAGCGCTAAGCGAAGGGGCCGAAAGGGTCCAAGGCGTCGCGAGTCGCCAAATGCGTGTTTTGAGTCGATATAATCGGCCATGGTCATATTGGGGAATTATTGCAATTGAGAACCATTTGCAACTAGAAACATGCCCCAAACTCTGCTTTAACGGAGATGTGAAGGAATAGAACCAGTGGCAAATATCTCAAAGATTGATGACCTAACGCATCAACGCGTCCTGAAGATTGCGGTGCCTGTTGTGATTTCGAATGCCTCCGTTCCGATATTAGGTGCGGTGGATACCGGCGTAGTTGGACAAATGGGGCAAGCTGCCCCCATTGGCGCGGTGGGTATTGGGGCCATTATCCTGACGGCCGTTTACTGGATTTTTGGTTTCTTGCGTATGGGCACGGCAGGCATGACCGCGCAAGCTTTGGGCGCACGCGATCAGGGGGAAGTCATTGCGCATTTGGTCCGCGCCCTCACAATCGGTCTGACCGCTGGTTTGATTTTCATTCTTTGCCAAACCCCTCTTTTCGTGGCTGCCTTTTGGGTGGCCCCAGCTTCGCCAGAGGTGGAAAGTTTGGCGCGCGATTATATGTCAATTCGGGTCTTCTCCGCGCCCGCCGCGATTGCGATTTACGGGATCACGGGTTGGTTGATTGCACATGAAAGAACAGGTGGTGTTCTGCTTGTTCAGCTTTTGATGAATGGATTGAATATCCTTCTCGATTTAATTTTTGTTCTGGGTTTTGAATGGGGGGTCGAAGGGGTCGCGATTGCGACACTGATTGCGGAATATGCTGGTTTGGCGCTTGGCCTTTATCTGGTTCGTGATGCCTTTAGGGGACGAGATTGGCGCAATTGGGCGCGGGTTTTAAATCGGGTACGGGTTTATCGCATGATGATTGTTAATACCGATATAATGATCCGATCTGTGTTGTTGCAAATTGCCTTTGTCAGCTTTTTGTTTTTTGGCTCTAGCTTTGATGATGTGACATTGGCCGCGAACCAAGTTTTGCTGCAATTCCTTTATATCACCTCCTATGCGATGGACGGGTTTGCTTTTGCCGCAGAAGCGCTTGTCGGTCAGGCGATTGGCGCTGGCGCTTTTTCAAGATTGCGACGATCCGTCGTTATCACGTCCATTTGGGGTGTGGGGTCGGCGATTACTTACGGGATTGTCTTTGCGATTTTTGGCGGAGTTATCATCGATCTTATGGCAACAGCTGAGGAGGTGCGCGCAGCAGCAAGGGAATTTTTGTTTTGGATGGTTTTGGCACCAATCCTAGGGGCGGCATCTTGGATGTTGGATGGAATTTTTATCGGTGCGGTGCGTGCGCGAGAGATGCGCAATATGATGTTTTGGTCATTTCTTGTTTATTGTGGGTCGGTCGCGCTTTTGATGCCCGCCTTTGGTAATCATGGGTTATGGGCGGCATTAATTATATTCTTTGTTACCCGTGGGATAACGCTTGGCTGCGTTTACCCGCGCATTGAAAGAGAGCTTTCATGAAAAAATTGCGTGGGACTTCGCCCCGCGCGATGGGTCGCCTTGCGCGGGCCGGCAAGCCCACCCTTTGCAAGCCGATTGGGGACGTGGCCCCAAATCGATAACGCAGCAGGCTCAAGTTACAGATAATCTTTGTGCTTTTTGCCCACAATCTGGGATAGGTGATGAATGCCCTTATCGGCTAGGATCTGGTCCAATTCACGTGCGATTCGATCGCCTAGGCTGAGACCTTGATAGATCAGAGCCGTGTAGAGCTGGACCGCCGATGCGCCCGCTTCGATTTTCATCAGAGCTTCTTTGGCAGTGGAAATTCCACCAACGCCAATAAGGGGAATTTTGCCGCTGGTTTCGCTGTAGAGTTTTGCAAGCACGCGGGTGGACGCCGCAAAGAGGGGTGCGCCTGATAGGCCACCTTTTTGGATTGCATCAGGGGAGGTTAAGCTTTCGCGTTGGATCGTCGTGTTCGTCGCGATAATTGCGTCCACCCTTGCATGTTGGGCGGCTTGGGCGATTTGCGCGATTTCTTCATCTTCTAAATCGGGTGCAATTTTAAGAAAGACAGGGATCGGTTTTTCAAAACTGTCGCGCGTGCGAACTGCTCCTTCGGCTAGGTTTTGCAAGGCTTCGCGCTGCTGCAAATTCCGAAGTTGGGCTGTGTTTGGCGAGGAGACATTGATGGTAACAAAATCGACCAGGGGGCCACAGGCTTCCATCACTTCGATATAGTCGACATTGCGATGTTCGCTGTCTTTATTTGCGCCGAGGTTTAAACCGATGGGTAGGTTTTTCGGTCGAGATCGAAGACGCTCTGCAACGGCCTCCATTCCATCATTGTTAAAGCCAAAACGATTGATGGCGGCGCGATCCTCTGAGAG
>CAZRFT010000255.1:0-5392 GCA_964599255.1 uncultured Neptunicoccus sp.
GGCAGATGAAGTGTTGGCGCTTGCTCAAGCTGATGGTGCCGATTTTGCAGCACTTGCCGTGGAACATTCAACGGGCCCCTCTGGCCCACAGGGCGGTGATCTGGGTTGGTTTGGTCAGGGTGCAATGGTTCCCGAATTTGATCTTGCTGTTCAAAGCATGAGCGCAGGTGATGTTGTGGGACCAATTAAAACGCAATTTGGATTTCACATCATCAAGCTTTTTGAAACGCGCGACTATGTGCCATCTCTTGATGAATTGCGGTTGGATATTGAAAACACGCTGCGCCGTGCGGCGATAGATGCCAAAATTGGCGAGCTAGAAAATGCCGCCACAATTGAGCGCCCTGAAGTCGCGTTTGATTTTGAGGCAATCCGCAATCGGGCGTTGCTCGACCAATAAAGCTTGGCTAATCAGACAGACATGTCTGATGCATCTAAAATCAAAGCGCTAGAAGCAGAGCTTGCTGCGCTCAAAGCCAAATATAATGCGCCAGCGGTTGCACCGTTGGCGCCATTCGGCGGTTTCCCAAATTTACCCAAAATCGGCGGTGTGCGATTTGCAGCGGCCGAAGCTGGGGTAAAATATAAAAACCGCGACGATGTTATGCTGGCGGTTTGTGATGCTGGATCTTCGGTGGCGGGTGTCTTTACCCGCTCGGCGACAAGATCGGCTAATGTGCTGGATTGTCAGGCGAAACTTGCAAATTACGCACCTGATGCATCGCCCGTTGGCATTTTGGTTAACTCAGGCAACTCAAACGCCTTCACGGGTCGGGCCGGCGATGGGTCGGTGGCAGCAATGTGCGCTGCATTGGCTGAAAAACTGAACACGCACACGTCGAATATTTTTACCGCTTCTACCGGTGTCATCGGCGAGCCGCTGCCGCATGATCGCATTATCAACGTACTCGATACACTGGTCGAAGACGCCGATGCGGAACAGGGTGAAGCGGCGGCACGTGCAATCATGACAACCGATACATTCCCCAAAGGGTCAGCGCGTCAAATTGATGTTGCGGGAAAACCCGTTTCAATCGCTGGCTTTGCGAAGGGGTCTGGTATGATCGCCCCTGATATGGCGACCATGCTGGTCTATATATTCACCGATGCAAAGGTCGAACAATCAGCATTGCAGGCGATGCTGTCCGAACTCAACGGCACAAGTTTCAATTCGATAACGGTCGACAGCGACACTTCGACCTCTGACAGTCTGATGCTGGTTGCCACGGGCGCATCTGGCGCGGATGCATCAAACGACCCGGCTTTCAAAAGGGCCTTATCAGAGGTGATGCTGGATCTTGCCCACCAAGTGGTGCGCGACGGTGAAGGGGCCACCAAATTTATCGAGGTACAAGTCGAGGGGGGCGCAAGCGATGAAAGCGCCCAAATTGTTGCCCGCGCAATTGCAAACTCGCCACTTGTAAAAACAGCCGTGGCAGGTGAGGACCCCAATTGGGGACGCGTTGTGATGGCCGTTGGGAAAAGTGGCGAGCCTGCTGATCGGGACGCATTGTCGATTTGGTTTGGGGATATTTTGGTGGCCGAAAAAGGTTGGGTTGCCGAAAGTTACCGCGAAGAATTGGGTGTGGACTATATGAAAAATCCAGAGCTAATAATCCGCGCTGATTTAGGCATGGGCTCTGGGTCGGCCACCGTTTGGACCTGCGATCTGACGCATCAATACATCACCATCAATGCTGACTATCGGTCATGAACACGCTTCTCGTTTCTGCAGTTGCGCTGATTGATCCCGATGGGCGCATCCTTTTGGCACAACGCCCAGAACACAAATCCATGGGCGGTCTTTGGGAATTCCCAGGTGGCAAGGTAGAGCCGGGCGAAACCCCTGAAGAGGCGTTGATCCGCGAGCTTCAAGAAGAACTAGGCATCAACACCTGGGAAAGCTGTTTGGCGCCACTTACATTTGCAAGCCATAGCTATGAAGAGTTTCACCTTCTGATGCCTGTGTTTGCCTGCCGCAAATGGGAAGGAAATCCAGCGCCCCAAGAGGGTCAAAACCTCGCTTGGGTGCGCGTCAACGAAATGCGCAGTTTCCCCATGCCGCCAGCCGACGAGCCATTGATCGCGATGTTGCGGGATATGCTTTAGCTGTCGGCACGCATCCGTTTGTAGGCATCACGTGAGACCGTGCGCCGAAAATACGCGGCAAATTTTTCATTCTCTGTTTTTGGAAATTTCGCGCTGATCGCCCAACCCCCACAATGGGTTAGGACGATATCTGCAATCGTGAATTTCTCGCCGCATAAATAGGGGCCGTCGCCCATTTCTTCGGCGATTAAATCCATATTGCGCGCAAATTCCCATTTTAGGCTTTCTTTGACCTCTGGCACGCGATGCTCAGCGGGTAGAATAAAGCTATGTCGTGCAGCCATCCACAAAAGGGCATCCACCTCGTCCACAATGCGCATGGTCATTGCGTCTTCCTTGGCCCGTTCAGGCGTGCCGGGGGCAGAGGCGATTTTGCCATGTTTGTTTGCCAAATGCATCATTATCGCCACGGAATCTGGAATGATGTGATCCCCATCTAGCAAAACGGGAATTTTGCCCAAGGGGGAGTATTTTTTAACCGCGTCGCTTTGCGGCGCACCTTCCACCAACTCGTAAGGCTCGCCCAATTCCTCCAATGCCCAAATGACACGATTGGTGCGCGATTGGCGGTTGCCGATAAGTTTATACATAAACCCTCCTATTTTGGGCGCATCATGGCGACGCGGATAAAGCTTCGTTCCAGAAGCGCATGCAGTGGTGCCTTGGGTGAGGAGCGTAAACTAAGATCGGCATCAAAAAGTTCTTGCACCGCGCGCTCCAAACGCGGCGTACCCCATTTTCGAATTTGTGCTGCCATTCGTATTTTGCGCGGGCCAAATACAGGTGGGCGCATTCGCGATAAGGCTTGGTCAACATTGCCGCCCGACAGGCTTGCCAAATGGAGTTGCCTAAAATAGCGCGAGGCCGCAATCACGACAGAAGTTGGGTTCATCCCTTGCCCAAATAACCGTTTCAGATAGGGGCCAACCTCGTTGGCTTTGCCGTCGCCCAATATAAACAACATGTCATCCAAACCCGCCTCGATACTGGCGGGCGACACAGCATTAATCGCCTCTAATGTGACCTCTGTCTCGTTGCCCTGATAAAGCGACAGTTTAGTCAGAAGTTGCGCAAAATCCCCCATATCAAGCGCTTGGCCAAGGGCGATCAGTGCTTCCTTCGCATCCGCTTGAAACGTAGATAAACCAGCTTTGGCCGCTTGTTCCAAAACCTCTGTTGGTTGCGGGGGATCACTATATATCCCAAGGGCCACCGCATTTGCCGCCCCTTCAACAACCCCGCGTAGTTTGGACCGTGCATTCAAGCTCCCTGCTACAATCAACAGATAGGCGTCCCCCGATTGCCATTCTTGCAACGCGGCTTCGATAGGCTTTGCAAGCCCATCGGTTGCGTCTTCTAAAACCACCAATCTTTGACCTGGAAAAAACCCTTGTGCTTTGATTGCATCAAGCAAAGCGGCGGGGTTTTTGCGAACATCTGCGCCGGAAAGACGTTCCAGCCGCATTTCTTCTTCTGCATTGTCGCCCGCAATGATTTTCATCAACTGCTGCCTGCGAAAATCAACACGCAAGGCGTCTGAGCCAAAAAGCAATGCAGCAGAATGCGTTAAGTCCGGTTTTGAAAAATAGGCTGTTGCTTGTGCGCCGCCAAGTTTCACTTTGCCCAATTCCCAGCAGAGGTGACAATGCGTGTTGTAACTTTATCAGCAAGATCGCGTGCCAAACGAACAATCGCGTCGGTACGTGCAACACTTGTTTGAAATGTACCCGAGGTAGCGTTGTAAGCAGTATTCGATTGAGCCGTGCCGCTGTAAACAGGTGCGCCAGTTGCGCGGTCCACAACATCGTAGCTGATCGTGCCAGTGACCGACCAACGAGTAATACCTTGGGCTTGGCTAATGACGATATCGCGCTCTGATATGTTTAGCTTGTAGGTTGTGATATATAGTGCCGATTCATCAGCCGCCCGCATAACCTCTTGAAAGCGATCTCGAAATTCGAAATTTGGACGTCCGTTTTGAACCTCGACATCCACCTGACCTAGCAGATTTTTGGCGGCACTATCTGGCCCATAAACAGGTTCAAATCCACATGCGGCCAAAGGCAGCAAGGCGAGTAAAAAGAAGCGTCTGTTAAATGACGACATTGATAATACGTCCCGGCACAACGATTAGTTTTTTGGGCTCAGCCCCGTCCAGAATGCGCAGAACCGTAGCATTTGCCAAGGCTAGTTTTTCGATCTCTTCCTTGGTGGCAGATTTCGCCACTTTTATCTCATCCTTGCGTTTGCCGTTAATTTGGATTGGCAGAATAACGCTATCGTCCTCGATTTTGGATGGATCAAATTCCGGCCAGCTTGCCCCGGTAACCATGCCTCCGCCGCCCAACACTTCCCAGACTTCTTCCGCCAAATGTGGAACCATCGGCTGCATCAGTTTTGCCATAACGCGCATCGCTTCGCGGCGCTCATCCGCGCCTGCATCTGACTTGGCAATCGCATTTGTGAATTGGTAAAGCCCAGCGACAGATTTGTTGAAGGCAAAACCTTCAATCCCTTTGGTCACCTCATCAATGGCGATATGCGTTGCCCGCTCAAGTTCGGCATTGTCATCTTCCGAACCCGTGCCCTTTGCGTCAACCAGTTCAGACGCCATGCGCCAGACGCGTTGCAAATGTTTCCATGCAGCTTCGGCGCCTGCGGCGGTCCATTCCACATCGCGTTCGGGCGGGCTATCGGAAAGTACAAACCAACGTGCTGTGTCTGCGCCATATTGATCAATGATATCCTCTGGATCGACAACGTTCTTTTTCGACTTCGACATTTTAATAACGGGGCCGATTTCAACCTCTTCACCGGTTTCAATCAAAGTCGCTTTACCACCGTCGATGCGCACCTCGTCTGGCGTGCGCCAAACATTGCGGCCCCCCTCATCTTTGGTCGCATAGGTTTCATGGGTCACCATGCCTTGGGTAAAGAGCGCGTTAAACGGCTCGATTGCTTTTTTAGGCAGATGTCCCGTGTGTTCCATCGCACGGGCAAAGAAACGAGAATAAAGCAAATGCAGGATCGCGTGTTCCACGCCGCCGATATATTGATCGACATTCATCCAATAGTCAGCGGCTTCCACATCCGTTGGATTTTCAGCACGCGGTGCGGTGAAGCGCGCAAAATACCACGACGAATCTACAAATGTATCCATCGTGTCGGTTTCGCGACGGGCAGCTTTGCCGCATTTTGGACATTCGCAGGCCAAGAAACCTTCATGACGATCCAAAGGATTGCCGGGACGGTCAAATACAACGTCTTCGGGCAATCGTATGGG
>CAZRFT010000256.1:0-3008 GCA_964599255.1 uncultured Neptunicoccus sp.
GGCAAAGCAGGCTCCAATGACAAGGTGAACGGACATGCTGGCAGCGATGTTATTACCACTGATCAGGGAAGTGATCTGGCTGCGGGCGATATGGTTGGCGAGGAGTGGCAATTCATCGATGGGAAATGGGTTTTTGATGCATCGAAAATAGATACAACCAGCGCCCCGGTTTCGCGCGACTATGATGATGTGATTTCCACGGGTGCAGGCGATGATGTGCTGTTAGGAAATGGCGGTAATGACACACTTTATTCCGGCGAAGGTGACGACATTATCATTGCCGGAACCGGCAAAGATGTCGCGTATGGCGGGAAGGGTGACGACATTATCAATCTTGAGGCTGGCAATGATTACGCCGAAGGGGGATTGGGTGATGACATAATCAATGGCGGGGCTGGGAACGACATTATCTATGGGGATGTTAATCAGGAATCCGTGCTGGCCGATGCGAGTGGTGCAACCACGTTGGAGCAGTATGTCGAACACGGGAATTGGTCGATTTCTGGCACGGAAGATTACCAACAAATCTCTCACACAATCGATACCGAAAGCACCGATAGGTTCGATATTACTTTCGAATTGGCCGCGAACCTAAATGGGGGGCATGGATCCGGTAAGGTCGAAGTTTTGTGGAACGGTGAAGTGGTTGGCACGGTGGAGACCTCCACGGGTGTCTTCGCCACCCATACATTTTCGGTAAATGGCCAGCCCGACCAAAGTGAGTTGAGTTTTAGAGTTCTGGAACCAGACCCTGATCCAAATGCACCCGTTTATGATTTCTCTGGCGAAATTGTTTCTTATGAAAAAACCATGACCATTGGTGGGGAAGAGATCACGGTTGATGCCTTTGCGCCTGGTCAGGCCCAATTGTACCAGGTGATCCACGGGCAATTTAATGTCTTTGACACTGAAGCCCAAGAATATACCGAAGTTGGAGACAATCCTGGTTTCAAGATCAATTCCATTGGATTTAATCAACAGGACGATTTGGTTTACGGCATTGCTAAAAGTGATGGCACGGATGCACTGGGCAACGCCATTTCCAAAACTAATCTGGTCATGATCGATGCCTCTGGTTCGGTCTATCGCGTGGGCGATACTTCTACGGGGAGTTACACGGGCGATTTTGATGACAGCGGCAACTTGTGGGCGTTTAACGCAAGCCTAAACGAGGTGATCGTTGTCGATGTTGATAACCTGGATGAAAATGGGAATCCGGTTGAGACGCGGTTTGATCTGCCAGATGGGATGTTCCACGGCAATATGTGCGATATCTCTTATAATTCCGAAGATGGGATGTTTTATTCGGTCATGCCGCCATCATCGAATGGTAGTGCGGGCAAGCTTTACCAACTTGATCTACGCGACGTCCAAAATGGGGGCGAGCCGATCATCAACTCCATCGATATTGCAGGCACTCTTTATGGCGATCAAATGGCCACGGGCATGGCCAAAGGCGCCTATGGTGCGGTGTTCCTAGACGGAGATGGGAATATCTATTACGGGTTGAACAGTGGGGATCATGACCTTGGCGTCTTCGGCGAAACAGGGGCCAGTGGTGGTATTTTCAAAGTGAACGCCGATTGGGAGACTGGGTATGCCTATGCCGAATATATGGCGGATGCGAAACGGACCGGATCCAATGATGGCGCAGTCGACCCCCGTAGTGCGGATGCCTTTGTGGAAAGCACATCAGAAGCCGAGGTGTTATTGCGAGAGATCAAATTGATCCCGACATCTGAGGGCGGCAATGATGATCTGCGCGGTGGCACTGGTGATGACACTATTTTTGGTAATGCCGGTGATGATAAATTGCATGGCGGCGACGGGGACGATCAGCTGTCAGGCGATGAAGGTTCTGACAATATGATGGGCGGCACGGGCAATGATGTAATGCATGGCGGAACTGGTGACGATAAATTGCAGGGTCAAACTGGCGATGACACCATGGATGGCGGTGAAGGCAAAGATTATCTGAACGCCGGAGGGGGGGACGACGTAATCGATGGTGGCGATGGCAATGACAAAATCGTTGGCGGCAAAGGCTCAGATGTCATCGAAGGTGGCGCCGGAAACGATCATATGTGGGGCGGCAACTGGTGGAAGGATGGCAGTGCGGATACATTTGTTATCTCTGCAGGTAGCGGCAAGGATATGATCCATGATTTTGAAGTCGGGATCGATAAGCTGGACCTGTCCGCTTATGGGTTGGACTATGCCGATATTCAAAACGCGATGTCTGACAAAGGCTGGGCGACGGTGATTGATCTATCCCAGCTCTCGGGCGGTGAAGCCGGCGATAAACTGATTTTGAAGAATGTCGATGCCGAAGACCTAGATGAAAGTGCCTTCCTCCTTTAGAGTGGCAGGGGTAGGGCTGCGATATGGCTCTACCCCCTTTCATGGAGAGGACAATGAGATTACTTCTTGCCACAATCACTGCCGCGCTACCGTTCTTGTCCTTTGCCGGGCCGCCAGAGGTCTTGGATGTGAAAGCAAGTAAATCTGGCGATACATGGCGTTTTGATGTCACGTTAAATCACACAGATTCAGGCTGGGATCACTATGCAGATGGCTGGGGAGTGTACCTAGAGGATGGAACCGAATTGGGATACCGCGTGCTGTTGCACCCGCATGTGAACGAAATGCCATTCACCCGGTCATTGGCCGGAGTTACGATCCCAAATGATGTGCAGAAAGTGATGATCAAACCACGCGATTCAGTTCATGGCGTCGGCGCAGATTTCAGCGTCGATTTGCCCAAGCCGTAGATTAGGATTGCGGCGGACGGGTGAAGGTCATGGTGGCACCCGATGATAGTGCTGGGTTAAATTTATACCCCTCTGCACTAAAATCTTTGAGCGCCTCAAAATCTGACACGCGATTTTGCATCATATAACGGGCCATCATCCCGCGTGCTTTTTTAGCAAAAAAACCGATCATGACATATTTGCCGCCCCGTTCCTCTTTGAAATCAGGGGTGACAACTTCAGCGATGAGATTCTTGC
>CAZRFT010000257.1:0-2731 GCA_964599255.1 uncultured Neptunicoccus sp.
GTCGAAGCTCCCATTGGCCCAATACATTTACACCATGGTGGGCCTGGCGAACGCGGGCCAATTGCAATTCCCTTTGTGATGTCTGATGGTGCCTATGCCGAGACTTCAGATGGTTTTACCGTTACTTACACCGCGCTAGAATATGGCCCTAGTGCCGCTTTAGTCTCTTCCGAATTGGACTTCGCGTCATTTACCAAAGAGCTGAAGGCCGGAAATATCTATTTCAACGTCCATACAGACAGTTTCCCAGGCGGCGGACTTCGGGGTGCATTGGGTCAATAAATTTGCGGATGGCCTATAAGCCGGATTCTGTCAGAGGACGATCATTCATCTAGGGGATGCATTGCTGCATCCCTCTTGCAACCACCCGAACCGCTGAGGCTAAAGCAACCTACAAAGCGCGGTTCCTACTTGGTCTTGCTCCAGGCGGGGCTTGCCATGCCAGCTTTGTTACCAAAGCCGCGGTGGGCTCTTACCCCACCGTTTCACCCTTACCCAGCCAAAGCCGGGCGGTCTGTTCTCTGTGGCGCTTTCCCTCGGGTTACCCCGGGCGGGCGTTACCCGCCGCCATTGCTTTAAGGAGTCCGGACTTTCCTCGAACGAAACGCTCGCGATCATCCAGCCATCCGCAAGATACTAAACTACCTGACGCGGACCCCCTAAGTCAACATTTGCACAGGGCCATTCCTTGGCCAGCGCTTCGATTGTGCCAACGTCCCGGGCATCTAGTGGTCCCAAATGGAAGGGACGAAATCGAAGGCGAAATGCGTCCAGAACAACCTCCCAGCCCTGCACGTCATCTTCAGGTGCGCGATAGCCGAACAGATGTGCCGCACGCTTAAATCGCGCCCAATCCACTTCGTTCGCTTCAGCCTCTGCCCAAATTGATAAACCCTTCTCTGCCAATCGCTTCCAATTGAAATAAGGACCAGGATCACATTTTCGGCCGGGTGCCATGTCGGAATGCCCAATCACCCGTTCCTTCGGAATACGGCGCCGGCGAAGCAGCTCTCCCACGATTCTTTCCAACGTTTCCATCTGGATTTCAGGGAACTCTGGCGTAAACGAATCTGGTCCAATATTCGCCAATTCGATCCCGATCGAATGCGAATTGACATCGCGCACCTTGCCCCATTGCCCTTCACCTGCATGCCAGGCGCGATTATCCTCAGAGACGAGTGGAAACACACGTCCATCTTCGGCAATCACATAATGGGCGGATACCTCTGCGGCGGGATCACAAAGCCTGTCGACCGCCACTTCAACGGTATGCATTGCTGTATAATGAATGACAATTAGATCAGGCGCGCCGCCATGCCGCCGCTCCCCGAAATTAGGTGAGCGCGGAAGGATCACCGCGCCATATCAGGCGTCCAGCTACAGGCAAAGCCGTCGCCATCACGATCTAACAACAATTTATCTCGTTGCGGTCCGCCCTCGCTTAAAAATGCTGTTTGGGCGACTTCGGGTATGGAATATCGATCGCAATTTCCACCGTTCGCATAACGCGATGCGGTCCGTGGATATTTCTTCGTACCAACCAAATGCCGTTGCGTGCGGGCATATTCGCGAAGATCAATTGTTTGCGAACGTTTGCCCAAAGGTTTCGGATCTGTCCCTGCATCAGAGACCGTATTTCGGGAACTCCGCTTTTCAGGCTCGGTCGGTGCCGCGACCGGGTCATCGACATATTCAGGTGGCGGATTTGACCCCGAATTCACAACACGCCGATCTTCTGCGGTTTGCCCGTTGGTCAAATTAGGATCGACCGATGCCACTTGGGTTTCATCAAGTGGAGTTGTCGTCACCGCCTGTGGCGATGCACCTTGCACATTCTGAGGCGGCGGGGTGATAACCCGGATTGCGGGATTTGGGTCAACGCTGTCGAAATACCCATCAAGATCATCCTGCGCGGCCAAACAGCCTGTCAAAACAATCGTCGTACTCAGAAGAAGTG
Organism: uncultured Neptunicoccus sp.; assembly: GCA_964599255.1. GTDB lineage: Bacteria > Pseudomonadota > Alphaproteobacteria > Rhodobacterales > Rhodobacteraceae > Amylibacter. The sequence goes on from CAZRFT010000257.1 coordinate 1,958, forward strand.
CCCGCATTTTATGCCCACCATTTATTTGGCTTTTGGGCAAATCCTACGGCATTTTCGAGTGTATAAGCAAGGTTCAGCATTTCACCCTCTTCCCAAGGGCGACCGATTAGCTGCAAGCCAAGCGGCAAGCCCTGGCTGTCCACGCCCGCTGGAACGGAAACACCGGGCAGCCCTGCAAGGTTCACAGTGACTGTGAATACATCGTTGAGATACATTTTAATCGGATCGGCATCGGCCATTTCACCCAAACCAAACGCAGCTGAAGGCGTGGCAGGTGTCAGGATTGCATCCACACCAGACGCATAGACATCATCGAAATCCTTTTTGATCAAGGTTCGAACACGCTGTGCCTTGCGGTAATAGGCATCATAGAAACCTGCCGACAAAACATACGCCCCAATCATCACGCGGCGCTTAACTTCATCGCCAAACCCTTCTGCGCGGGTTCGCGAATACATCTCGTGAATACCTTCGCCTGACTGCAATTTTGCGCGATGCCCATAACGAACCCCATCGTAGCGTGCGAGGTTCGAAGACGCCTCTGCTGGAGCCAAAACGTAATAAGTCGGCAACGCATATTTCGTATGCGGCAAGCTCACATCAACAATCTCAGCGCCTGCATCTTTCAACATCTCTGCGCCTTGGCTCCAGAGCTTCTCAATTTCATCAGGCATGCCATCCAAACGGTATTCTTTTGGAATGCCGATTTTTTTGCCTTTGATATCGCCCGTTAAAGCCGCTTCAAAATCAGGCACATCAAAACGCGCCGAGGTG
>CAZRFT010000258.1:0-1324 GCA_964599255.1 uncultured Neptunicoccus sp.
AACACAATGTTGTAATCTTGAATGGTTTTCAGTGCCATCTCTTCACTGGTATGTCATTTCAAATGCCATCAGCGTCATATTCCGACAACTTTTACTAGGTAAAAGGACATGAAGGCAAGACTATTATTGAAATCAGAAAGAGAATCGTATTAAAATAAAAAGCTTGATCTATAAAATGCGTTATTTTGTTATCATCGATCTAATCTCACAATTCAAACCCCACCTTTCTTCCATTAGCTAAAGATGTTTAGTTTCTGCATCCTGGGCATCCTGGAACATCACCAGGCTTAGGGTTGGCAGCACGGGCATCGGCTTCTTCACGTTCGGCCATCATGGTTTGGAAGTTAACATCTCCACGCATGGGGTCCTTGTAACGGTTTTCACCAGGGTAGAAACCACTGGCATCAGGTGAGTTACCATCCCAAGTTTCGAAGGGGTTGAAGTTGGTTGGGGAACGAGGGGCATTAGGGTCCCATTGTTCGTAGACGACCTTCTTGGCTTCGTTGTCGAAGAGCTTTCCGTCGTAGATTCCGTATCCAGGTTCGGCGGAGTCAGCGGCAGGGGCAGCGGCGGCAGGGGCGGCAGCAGCAGGGGCAGCGGCGGCTGGCTCAGCGGCGGCAGGGGCGGCGGCGGCACCATCACGCATCTTCAAGTACTCTTCGAATGAAGGAGCTTCGGAGATACTCTTACGGGCATCTTCGTGGACGAAGGCATCAGGATCACGGGTATCAGCCATACCTCCGGCACCGAGTTCAGGACCGTTGAACAAGGCGGTGGAGACAGGAGCCTGTTGGAGAGGGGCGAAGGCGGAGGCGCCGCTGATGGCAAGGAAGGCAATGGCGAGCTTCATTTTAAAAAGAGGTATTGATATAATATCTCGACAAAAGAAAATTGTGAGTGTAATGTAACGAGAACAGAACAATTGCGTCTTCAGTAAAAAAGATTCGGATCTGGATCACTTGAGTGCGTATGTGTGATGCGTGTCGATGGTTGTGATGCCTCCTACGTGGTCGAATTTGTGACGGGAAATCTTTGTCGAAGCCAAAGAATGTCGTCGGACAGACAGGCATTCTTTTTCAATAACTTAGCAACGCCTATGTGACAATTTTGTGATAAGTATTCTGTCCACTTGACATCCAAGCTAAGCCCGCCAAGCCACGTACGTTTCAATTTTGGGGGGCTACGTATGAGCTTGTCTGTCTGCAGCATCATGGCGAAGCAATTTGCAGGTGCATTGCCACCACGAGAAGTCGACGTATGTTGGGGCCTCGTTGGCAACAAGCACCACGAAGAGACCAGCAGCAGCTTCGCCACCTCATGCCAA
>CAZRFT010000259.1:0-3355 GCA_964599255.1 uncultured Neptunicoccus sp.
ATACAGTACATTCAACTTGGAACCGTTTGCTCGATTTTTGCTTCGGTTGGCCCAAAGCTGCCTCCCCTTTCTATACGATATTGGAATGAACACAGCTGGCTGGAAAAGGCTCGAAGAATCTCGTGCGTGGTGGCGTTTCGCGCAAATGGGCACCAATCTTGCAGCCCGGCGCCCAAGTGGGGGTTTCGTGGCGCGCACGCCTAGAAGAACATTTAGGCAGCTATCAGGTAGAGCCCCTAAAATCGCGGGCCACAATCCTCAATGACAGGCTTGGACTTGCTGCACTGAACTCAGCCACTTCCCTGATATCGTTCGCCTTTCCTGAACGAATGGCGTTGCCGGGTCTTTATGATGCCACACAGGAACTCTTCGATAGGATCGCCGCGCAAGAACCCTGGCTTATTCACTATGCCGAGTGGGAGATGCAGGTCTTGGATGATTTGGGCTATGGTTTGGATCTAAGCGAATGTGCCGCAAGTGGCAGCGACCAAGAACTTGTCTACGTCTCTCCTAAATCAGGCCGCGCTGTTAGCCGAGAAGGGGCGGGCGAATATGCAGATAGGTTGCTTGGCTTGCCACCGTTTTTGCTTGGTGGGGCACTTTCGGGTTTGGATGATATTCACGCGGCCCTTCATTTGTCGGGGCATTTTTTAAACCTCTGGCTGGCGCCTGCCCTTGGTAAAGCAGAGCTTCCCGCGGCCCGCGGGCGTCTTTTATCGCTTCTTCATGGTTTAAAATCAGAGGCAATTCTTAACTAGACACCTCAAAAAAGCCCCAATCTCTGCCCGAATGCCGTCACAATTCAAATGCCTACTGCGCTCGGGTTTATGGAGAATTTGAATGACTTTTGAAGCGAAATCTAAGCTAATCGTAGCCGCATTGTTGTTATCTCTGGGTGGTACGAATATGGCCTTGGCCTTTGATCCAAGTTTTAACGAAGCAGCAGCTCAGCTCATTTCCTTCGTGGGTTAAAGCTTGCCCTCTCGCCCTTCGCGATAGGCATTGATAACAGCACCGGCTCCCCCCGGTGCTGTTTTCTTTTGCCTGTTTCCCAGACCTTACCGCATTGCTAGACTGCCCGCATGAGCAGTCAAAATCGATTCATTCACTTGCGGCTTCATTCGGCATATTCCTTGTTGGAAGGGGCGGTTCAGATCTCCGATCTAACGAAATCAATTCAGAAAGCTGGCATGCCTGCTGTTGCGCTGACTGACACAAACAATATGTTCGGCGCTTTGGAGTTTTCGGAATACGCATCCAAGGCCGGCATCCAACCTATTATTGGTTGTCAGATATCGCTGGGCTATACCCAAGCTCAAAGCCCACGCGACGCGGCCCCTGCACCAGCGCCTATTGTCTTGATTGCGCAAAGCCGTACGGGCTATGAAAACCTGCTGAAGCTCAATTCGGTTCTTTATCTATCAGACAACCAATCCGCCCCACAGATCACTGCCATTGATTTGGCAAACCATCATGACGGGTTGATTTGTTTATCTGGCGGGGCAGGGGGTCCGATTGGGCAGCTGATCCTCGACAATCAAATCGACCGTGCAGAGCTGTTAACAAAACAACTTGCAGAGATTTTTCTGAATCGTTTTTATATCGAGCTCCAGCGACATCCAGATGAAGCAGGCGCGCCAACGCCTTCAGAGGCGAAAACAGAGCCTGAATTATTGCGTCTCGCCTATACCCACGACCTGCCCTTGGTTGCGACCAATGATGTCTATTTCCCTAAACGCGATATGTATGAAGCCCATGATGCACTTTTATGCATCGCCGATGGCGCCTATGTCGATCAGCAAGAGCCGCGCCGTAGATTAACACCCGAACATTATTTAAAAACGCCAGACGAGATGTGCGCGCTTTTCAAAGATTTGCCAGAGGCCATCGAGAACACGATCGAGATTGCGCAGCGATGCGCATTCAAAGCGGAAACGCATGATCCCATCCTGCCAAAATTTGCCGAAGATGAGGTCGATGAACTTCGCCACCAAGCGCAAGAAGGACTAAAGGCGCGCCTTGCGGTGATCCCGCACGCCGCTTCGGTCGAAGAATATGAAAAGCGTTTGGATTTCGAATTGGGCATTATCGAAGGGATGGGGTTCCCAGGATATTTCCTGATTGTTGCCGATTTCATTAAATGGGCAAAGGAACGCGATATCCCCGTTGGTCCAGGTCGTGGATCAGGTGCGGGTTCGCTAGTTGCCTATGCGCTCACCATCACGGATCTTGATCCCCTTCGATATTCGCTTCTTTTCGAACGTTTTTTGAATCCAGAGCGTGTCTCGATGCCCGATTTCGACATCGACTTCTGTATGGACAGACGTGAAGAGGTCATCGCTTACGTCCAAGAAAAATACGGGCGCGATCGCGTGGCACAGATCATCACCTTTGGTGCGCTGTTATCCAAGGCGGCGGTGCGCGACATTGGACGGGTGCTGCAAATGCCCTATCCCGTGGTTGACCGTCTGTCAAAATTGATCCCCGTCGAAGGGGTCAAGCCGGTCTCGATTGAAAAAGCAGTGGCCGATGAGCCGCGCCTGCGCGAAGAAGCCAAATCAGAAGAGGTCATCGACCGCATGCTGACCTATGCAGGGCAAGTGGAGGGGCTGTTGCGGAACGCCTCAACCCATGCCGCTGGTGTGGTTATTGGGGATCGCGCCTTGGACGCCCTTGTGCCCCTCTATCAAGATCCCCGCTCTGATATGCCTGCCACCCAATTCAATATGAAATGGGTGGAAGCGGCCGGGCTTGTGAAATTCGATTTCCTTGGCCTTAAAACTCTGACGGTCGTGCAGGGCGCTGTCGATCTGTTGAAAGAAAATGGCGTTGAGATTGATATCGGGGCGATTCCGTTGGATGACCAACCAACCTATGACCTTTACGCCTCTGCCAAAACGGTTGCCGTGTTTCAGGTGGAAAGTTCGGGCATGATGGATGCACTGCGTCGCATGAAGCCCACGACCATCGAAGATATCGTCGCACTCGTCGCGTTGTACCGCCCCGGCCCGATGGAAAACATTCCGCAATATTGCGACGTAAAAAACGGACGTGCTGAACGGGAATCCATCCACGAAACCATCGATCATATCTTGGACGAGACCCAAGGCATTATCGTTTACCAAGAACAGGTGATGGAAATCGCCCAGGTTATGGCGGGCTACACATTGGGCGGTGCGGACCTTCTGCGCCGTGCGATGGGTAAAAAGATTCAAGAGGCGATGGATGCCGAACGCCCCAAATTCATCGATGGGGCCAAGGCAAATGGCGTGGACGAGGCAAAGGCGCTGGAGGTTTGGAACCTTCTGGATAAATTTGCCAATTACGGTTTCAACAAATCCCACGCCGCCGCCTA